>NZ_JBIPKI010000069.1:0-6580 GCF_044068515.1 Desulfurivibrio nitratireducens | reverse complement strand
TCGCCCAGATCCAAAATTTTCACCTCCTGGTCGGGACTGTGGGCGAAGCGATTGAGATTTTTGATGATAATATCGGCCCGCTCCACCTGGCGGCCGATGGCGGCCGCGGTGGTCAAAGCGGTATCCGGCTCCAGCTCCCGCTCCTCCTGCCGGGCCAGATGGGCGAAATCCTCCAGCAGGCCTTTGTTTTCATTGATAATGGCCAGGACATTTTTCAACTCGTGCGTAATCACCGCCACCACCGTGCCGAAAAAGTTGATTCCGGCATTCTGGAGCAAACACTCCGCGTGTTCCTGTTTCATGGCTTTTCCTTGTCCCCAGCCCGTTGCCGCAGGGTTCTGATTTTTTCCAGGAGCAAATCGATCTCCACCGGCTTCAGCAGGTAAAAGCCGGCGCTGCCGGCCTCATCGATGCCGTCCTGAAAGATGGTGGCCGAGCCATGGCCGGACATGAAGATGAATTGCAGCTCGGGATTGATCGCCTCCAGCTTGCGCTTCAATTCGATTCCGCTGATCTTGGGCATTTTCATGTCGATCACGGCCACGTCGTACTCGCGCTCCCGGGCCAGCTCCAGGGCGGCCGCCCCGGATACGACCCAATCGACCTGCAGGCCCCGCAGGGTCAGCCTTTCCGCCAGGGCGGATACCAGTTCTTCTTCATCGTCAACCAGCAAAATTCGCATTTTATTTCCTTGCTTCTTCGGTAGTTACCGTGCCTTGCCAGGGGATGGTGATAAAAAACCGGGTCCCGATGCCCACCGAGCTTTCCACCCGAATCTGCCCCTGCAGCTCCTGTACCAGGCCGTAGGTGACGGAAAGCCCCAGTCCGGTTCCGCCTTTTTTGGCCTTGGTGGTATAAAACGGCTCGAAAATCCGTTTCAGATCTTCTTCCGCGATCCCATGCCCGTCATCGGTGACCGTGATCAGCAGATGGTCCTGATCCCGCCTGGTGGCGGTGACGTGCAGATGGCCGCCGTCGGCCATGGCGGCAAAGGCGTTGCTGATCAGGTTGTGAAAGATCTGCTGCAACTTGCCGCGGTCGCTGGCAAAGATCGGCAAATCCCGGGCCACCTCCACATTCACCTTAATATCCCGGTATTCCGCCTCCTTGGCGTGAAACTCGAGCACTTCGCCGATTACCTCGGCCAGGTTGACCGGCTGAATCCGCATCTCGCCGGGCCGGGCGAAACTCAGCAGCCGGCGGGTGATCCCGGCGCAACGCTCCACCGCCCGGTGAATGGAGTCGATCAGGCCCAGAATCTTGTCCCGCGATGCCCCGGCCTCCAGTTGGGCCGCCAGCAAATCCCACAACAGCCCCGCCTTTTCGTTGATGATCGCCAGGGGGTTGTTGATTTCATGGGCCACCCCGGCGGCCATCCGCCCTAGAGAGGCCAGCTTGTTGGCCTGGGCGGCTTCCCGCAGGGCCACGATTCTTTCCTGGTCGGCCCGGTAGATATCACTGACCAGTTTGGTGGCCACCCCCGGAATCACCAGCATGATCAACAGGCCGCTGACCAAGAGGAAGCTGACCACCGCGTAGCGGGTATTGAGCCAGGGCCGCAACAGCTCTTCCTGTTGGCCGATCACCAGGAGAATGAAGGGGGAATAGGGAATGTAGGAGTAGCCCATGATGATCGGCCGGTCCCACTGGTCCACGGTCATCAGTACCCTGGTGCCCTCGGCGAAGGCAGGAACCTCCAGAGGGAATCGCGTCAACACCTCGCCAAAAAAAATCGAAGGGGTCTGAATTACACCCTCTTGGTTGATCAGGAACGAATCGCCAAAGCCGCCTTCCTTGACATGCTCCAACTGCTGGTTGAACCAGGCGGTACTCAATGTTGCCCGCAAGACGAAAAACGAACCGTCTTCGGTTTCCTTCCGCACCGCGATCACCATATGGGGCTCTTCCCGAAATCCCAGGTAGACATCGCTGATATAGCTGCCCGAGATCAATACCGACTGAAACCACGGCTCCTGGGAATAGTCGAGATCCTTGAGGGCGTAGGGTCCGATATAGCGAATCTGGCGGCCTTCAGCGTTGAACAGACCCAGATCGACAAAGCCGCCGATGGTGCCGCTCAGACCGGTCAGGAGCCGGGTAAGCCTCCGATCGTCATCGAGCTGGGCAAAACTGTTGTCCTGGACGATGAACTGCAGGGCCGCCTGCCGCTCCTCGAGGAAATAGGAGGCGGTCCGCTTGGTATTGGAAATCAGCCGGTCGGTCCGCAGGACAATTTCGTTTTCAATGTGCTGGCGCGATACCCGATAGTCGAACCAGGCCAGGGTCAGAAAGGGCAACAGGGCGGCGCAAAGCATCAAAAAAACGGCCCGGTACCACATCCGGCGGAAATCGAAATGGGGCCGCTCGGCCACTGGCCCCTGCGAGCTGCTATCCCAGAAGGCCGGTTTTTTTATCCAGGGAAATTTAACCATGGTCATGCGCCTTGAAAAAGGCTAACGCCTGCTCCTCACCCGGTCATGGGCCTCTTTGAGCTTGCCGCTGAGCAGGTCGATATCAACCGGCTTGTGCAGGTAGGCAAAAGCCCCGAGTTCCATGCAGGTTTTGCGGTCTTCCTCCGAGCCATGGCCGGTAAGGATGATGACCTCAACCTCCGGCCTGATCTTTTTGACCCGCCGCAAGACCTCTATGCCGTCAAGGCCCGGCATCTTGAGGTCGAGCACCAGCACATCGGGGTCTTCGTCCACCACCATCTCCAGGGCCGACTGACCGTCATATGCCACCGCGGTACCCACTTCCCGGAAGATCAGGCGCTCGGAGAGGGTCTGGACAAATTCCCTTTCATCATCGACCAGCAGAACCTTGGATGGCTTGCCAAGATCATACTTGCGGTAAACATCAACCGGGCGGCTGCCGGCTTCCACCGAAACTTCCACCGAGCTGACCCCGGCAATGGCGCCCAGCACCGCCTGCACTTCTTCCCGGAGGCGGTGAAACATCAAAACTTTCTTGTTGATGGCCACGGTAATCGCGCCGTTGCGGGCGGCAACCTCACCGTCATGGCCGGCCCGGACCAGGGCCTCCGAGCAGCGGGCGGCCAGTTGAAAATCGGCCAGGGCCTGATGGGAATCATCCGTAGGCTGCAGGGCATCCTGGTAAAGATGTTCGCTGATCAAGGCAACGGCCTTATCGATGTCGGTGGTCGCCATGGGCAGCAGGATATCGTAAAGATCGGGATTCCAAGGATCATCGCTGCCCAGCAGGGTCGCGGTCCAGTGGGCTTTCTCGACATCGGAGGCACAAATCCGCCGCCTGGCCTCTTTTTTCTCCATTCCTTCGGCTTGCATCGCCACCTGCACCCGATAAGGCAAATCGGCGATCAGGCAGACCTTGAGCAGGTGGTGGATACCCCGGGGCGCCAAGTGGACAAGCTTGCCGGCCAGCAGCAGGCGCGGTTCGGCCAGCAATTCTGCCAAAGCCAGGCGCAACCAGACCAGGGAGCGCTTCTTCTCATGGGTGAACTTGTCGAAGACTGAACTCCGGGGCGAAAAGGCGCGGGCGATGGTCGCCTCCGGCAAACCGGAAAGGGCCACCGCCGCCGCGGTCAGCTCCCGGTCATCCACCAGCCGGAAACCGCTTTCCCGGGCCAAGGCCGCGACCACTTCCTCCCCACGACAATAATCCCCGCTGAAAACCGCCAGGCTGGCCGTGCTGGTCTGTCCCGCTTGCATGTTCATAAAAACTCCCCAACCCGAAATTTGTTTTAGCCGTCACGCCGGCCAACGGCCGCCGCCGCCCGCCCCCGCTGCTTATTCCGCTTGCAGCATGCGCCGGCAGTTGGCCAGCAGTTCGTCGTAAAGCGAGCCCGGCTGATAGAGCCGATAGGTGCCGACCCGCACCAGACCGTCGACCATGATAAAAATGATCAGGGCCGTCTTCTGGGCCGGCAGTTCCCTGATCGAGCCGTCCTCCTGGCCCCGGCGAATGGCCTGCTCAAGTATCCCGGCGAAAAAATTGTAGATATCCTCCAGGTGGCGGCGACAGGCGGGGTTCTCCTCGGCCAGCTTGTAGGGGTAATGGCGATGCAGCAGGAGAAAGCGCTCTTCCATCCGGGTAGCCAGGTCGATATAAAAGCAGATCAGCCCCTCGACCATCTCCAGACCGTTGGCGGCTTGCTGCTCGACCAGATATTCACGGCTCTCCCGGATCAGCAACTGCTTGAAATTTTCCAGGACCGCGACAAAGAGATCTTCCTTGGTCCGGTAATGGTAGAAGACGGTACCGTCGGCCACCCCGATCATCCGGGCGATATCCCCGATGGCGGTGTCGCGGAAGCCCTTTTCGGCAAAAAAGATGGTGGCCATTTCCAGAATGGCTTCCTTCCTTGACAGTCCTTTTTCCTTCTTTTTCCGCGCCTTAACCATGCCAGCCCCAACTGTTGGCAACCATAGGGACCTGAAGCCCCTTTTCCGCCTCTCCCGAAAAAACAACCTGAGCAATCAGTCAGTTAATCTTTGATTACTGAAATACACCCGCGGCCGGGCGGCTGTCAACAGATTTTTTCGCGCTTGCCTGCCGGGCCCACCCGGGCCCGCTCCCGCCATTATCCGATCAGCCGGAAACAGCCGGCCGGCAAAGCGATAAGGAGGAAAAAGCGGCTTGGCGGGCGGGAGATTTATTGGGGTGGCGAATCGACGTCGAGAAAAGGCTGGCGCAATTCCTCGTCGAGGCTGGTCAGCACCCGGCCGGGATCACGGACAAATTCCTCGCCGCGGCGGTGGCAGGCGAAGAAATCGCGATTGTAAGGGGTGATCAGGTTGAGGGATTCCCAGCGGGAGAGATAGTATTCCAGCAGGTGGGGCAGTTCGGTGAAGACGGTTGCTTCGGGCTTAGGATCGACGAAGCTGGAAGCCTGCAGTCGCCGGTTGGAAAGGGTCTGGGTCTGATAAAAACTTTCCATGAAAAGCAGCTCCGCCGGCATCCGGGCGTCGATGCCGATCCGGCCCAGGATCCGGGTCAGCCAGCGCATGATCCCGGCCCCGAAATGAGCCAGGGAATAGGGCAGGTAAATCTCCCGGGGCCGCTTGAGCTCGAGATAGGACTTGACGGTCAGAATCAACTGGCTGAGCAATACCGGCAGAGGATCGACAAAGTGCCAGGTCCGGCCGCCGAATTCCTGCCGGTGCTGCAGGACGTGATGAACGAAAAATGGAATCTTTTTGGCGTTGGAGTAGGAATGCAGGGCCCCCCGGTTGGTAAAGAGCACCGGCATGCTCTGGTCGGCCAGGGCAAAGAGCAGGCGGTGAAAACCCTGGATCTTGTGATCATGGCCCCCGTACACCACCGCCAGGCGGATATTGGTGTAATCCAGGCCGTATTTGCGGTGCAGCTCGGCCAAGGCCAGCTCGGCCAGCAATTTGGACTTGGGATAGTTGGGCAGCTCCGGCGTCAGTTCCAGCCGCTGGTCTTCAGTGAGATTTTCTCCGGGCGGCAGCACCGCCGCCGAACTGAAGTGGATATAGGGGATTTCCAGTTCCAGGGCCGCCCGGGCCAGGTGGAGGGTGCCGAGATAGTTGGTTTCGTAAGCCAGCAGGGGGTTGGAATCCAGGGCAGCGATGGCGCAGTTGATGATGAAATTGGGGCGGAAGCGGAGGATATAGCGGCGGATGTCGTCGGGGTCGCGCAGGCTCAACTTCTTGCTGTTGGGGGCCCGCAGTTCGAACTCGGTCTCGGCCCGGGTCTTGAAATAGTGGAGAATGCCGCCGCCGATCAGGCCGGAGCCGCCCACCAGCAAGCCGTTTTTGACGATGTTGCCCAGACAGGTTATCTGTTGCTCAACCATAGACCGCTACCTTTGCCCGCTAACCGGATCACCAGCAAAGGCGGGACCGGAGCGGTGCCGCCTTCAACCATGATGCCTCAAAACAGCCGGAATTGCATCTTTTTTTCCCCAGTTGGCCGGGACCGGCCCCAAACCGGCCTGGCTGAGATCCGGCGGCCGCAGCCAGGATCTGCTTTTTTCCCCGGCCAAAAAGGTGTATCAATAAAAAGCGAGCAGGCAAGCACCCGCTTGCCGACCCGGCCCCGGCCGGCGTTAGCGCCCCCAACCGCTGCTCCGCCAGCCTTATTTAAGGATAACAACATGCCCCTTTTCAAACGCGGGGATCTTCCCCAACTGACCGCCGCCATCGCCGCCGGCGATATCGCCCCGATTTACCTGGTGATCGGCGAGCGTTTTCTCCGCAGGGAAGCGGCGGCGGCTCTCGAAGCGGCCCTGCTCCCCGAAGAAGCGGTACGCCGGGCCCGGCTCAGCGTAATCGACGGCGAGCACGAAAACCCGCTCCAGACCCTGACCCGGCTCCGCACCTACAGCCTCTTCGGGGGCCGGCAGGTGATCAAGGTCCTTGACTCCCGCCTGCTCTTCTCCCGCAACGTGACCGGCAACCTCTGGGAAAAGGCCGAAAAAGCCCGGGCGGCGGGGGAAAAAGAGGAAGCGGCCCGGCTGCTGCGCACCATGCTGGGCCTGGCGGGCCTGGCCCCGGCGGCCTGGCAGAGCGACAACCTGGCCGAACTGGCCGACCCCCAGTGGCGCAAGCTCTTCGGTTTCAGCAAACCGACCGAC
>NZ_JBIPKI010000068.1:0-6586 GCF_044068515.1 Desulfurivibrio nitratireducens | reverse complement strand
GCCAGCTCTTCCTCGCCGAAACTGGTCAGCACCGTCACCGCCAGAATGCGCAGCTCGCCGCCGGCCGCCACCGCCGCTTCGATAATCGGCGGATTGCCGTGGACCGTGGCCAGGCTGACGCCGTGTTCGCGCAACTGGCGCACCGCCTGGTAAACGGTTTCGGGTATATCGTAGAACTTGAGATCCAGCATAACCTTATGGCCGCGGGCGACGAGGGCATCCACCACCGGCCACCAGCCGGCGGTAAAAAGCTGCAGGCCCACCTTGAAAAAGCCGATCCGCCCGCCCAGGCGGTCGACCCAGGCCAGGGCCTCCTCGGGTCGAGGGAAGTCCAGGGCGAAGATCAGCCGCTCATTGAGGGGAATCCGGCCGGGGCCGCGCCCGCCGTCTTCATTGTCCGGCAAAAGTTGCTTTTCCATCTCGACCATATAGCCCAGGCAAGCGCCGACTGGCAAGATTTTTCCGCCCCGCTCCCGGCAAGGCCCGGAAACCCGGTGTTTCCTGGCGGCCGGGCCCGAAAGCGGCGCGGGACAAAAATTTGAACCGGCGATAAAGTTTTTTATACTTTTTGCCCTATTTTGCTTGACAAGGGGGGAAGAGATCTATTATGGAAATGCATGGCCAGGGCTTTGCCTCCTCTCCGGAGGCCGCAAAGCTCGGCCGGATAAGGGAGTGATTTGGGGCGGACGCTCAGGAGGCGCCCGCTGTGTGCAAAACCAAGGAGAAAAGGAGAGCATTATGAAAGAAAGCAAAGTTTCCACCGTACGGCGGCGTTACGCCCGCCTCCCCCTGGCCCTGGCCCTCGGCGCCATGGTTCTGACCCCGGCCCTGATCGGCGTCGGCGCCTCCGAAGCCGAGGCCTCCGTGGCCGGCAAAGGCGAAACCAGCATCACCCTGAGCGGCGATTCCCGGCTGCGCGGCTACTGGCGCGAGGATGCCCAGTTTGGCAACCGTACCAGCGTCGACACAATTACTGTAGGTGAGCCGCCCAACACCGAAGAGGTTGTAGTTCGTAGCTCCAACGACGACACCAACCGTCAGTTCCAGCACCGCCTGCGGTTGTACCTGGATGCCAAGGCCGCCGGCGGCACCTCTCTGCACGCCCGGATTCTCGCGACCACCGACGATAACGACGGTCGCGCCCACTACCAATGGGGCGGCGATCGCAACAGCAATGTCGCCACCGACTACTTCTATGTCAACGTGCCCGTCGGTCCGGTTAACGTCCTCGCCGGTCGCTTCCTGGTCAACTGGGGCCATCGCATGAAGGCTTGGGATGCCCGGGCTGATCGTTTGCGGGCCAACTACAAGATCAACGACGAAATGACCGTGTTCGGCTACTATCAGAAGGACGTCGAAGGTCAGTTTGTCGGCGGTGTTCGGGCCGCTGAAGACGAAGATCAGAACCGCTACTCCCTGGGGATGGTGTACAATACCGCCGATTTCCGGATGGGCGCCCAGATTCGCCACACCGACCAGGAATGGGACGGTGGTGAAGACGGCCAGGAACTCTACGGTTACGCTACCTACAAGATGGCTGACCTGACCGTTAACTTTGAAGCCGACTTCCAGCTTGGCGACATCTGGGAAAATGCCGAGGGTGACAATCCTTTCGCCATGTTCCTCGGCTTTGCCTACGCCCTGGGCGACACCACCCTGACCCTGGGTGGCGCTTATGCCGGCAATGGCTGGAATAGTGCTCCTGGTGGTCACTTTGATGCGATCACCATGTTCTACAACACCGGTGGCGGCCACGCTCTGGGCCACAGCCGCTTCGGTCAACGGTCCACCGACAAGGAATGGGCCATCGGCGTCGGCGCCTCCCATAAGCTGAGCCCCGAGCTGACCCTGGGCGCCAAGCTGGCTTACGTTGACGGCAAAAACCTCGCCCCCGTTGGCATGTTTGGTGACGACTGGGATGTAACCGTAGTGGACGCCAGCCTGGCCTACAAGGTCAACGCCAGCACCACCTACCACATTGACGCCATCTACGCTTCGCCCAGCCTGGCTGCCGGCTTCGAAGATGACGCCTACTGGGGCCTGAGCAACCGCTTTGAGATCCGCTTCTAAGCGTCCCTCAAAGCTCCAGGGATCGCCAGGAGGCCAGCCTCCCCGATCCTGACGCAGGCAAGCTGAAAACCCCGCCCGGAATCAACCCCGGGCGGGGTTTTTTATTTGCCCCAGGCCCCAAAGGGGGGCAGATCCCTAGCGCTCCCCCGACCTGCCCCTTCCTTGTTGTCGCTTTTTTCTTGACCTCTGCCATACGCATGCTAAATTTATATGTTTGTAAAATCATCCAAGTCCGGGCTACCCTGCGCCAATAAAGGCAAGTTGCCCGGCTTGGCGGTCGGCGCGCCGTTTTTTCGGCACCGCCGCCCGTGGGGAGTGCTTATCGGGGATAAGCACTGGGGGAAAACCAGATCGGTTCCGGCGACCAATCTCAACCTTTTCGAGACAACACCGAGGAGAATGAAAAAGATGAGTGGACAAGACAGCAAGATCGAAAGCATGATGCAGGAAAAACGCCTTTTTGCTCCCCCGCCCGCCCCCGCCGACACCGTTTCCGCCAAAAGCATGGCCGAATATGAAGAACTCTACCGGCGTTCGATGGACGATCCGGAGGGGTTCTGGGCCGAGCGGGCCGAAGAGCTGATCCAGTGGGACCGCAAGTGGGACAAGGTGCTGGAGGCGGACATGCACACCCCGGAAATCAAGTGGTTTGCCGGCGGCAAGCTCAATGTTTCGGTCAACTGCCTGGACCGCCATCTCGCCAATGGCCGCCGCAACAAGGCCGCCATCATCTGGCAGGGGGAACCCGACGAGGACGTCAAGGTTTACACCTACCAGATGCTCCACACCGAGGTCTGCCGCTTCGCCAACGTCCTCAAGAAAATGGGGGTCCAGAAAGGCGACCGGGTTTCCGTTTACCTGCCGATGATTCCCGAGCTGGCCATCGCCCTGCTGGCCTGCACCCGGATCGGGGCCATTCACAGCGTGGTTTTCGCCGGCTTTTCGGCCCAGAGCCTGAAAAGCCGGATCCAGGACAGCGAGGCCAAGGTCCTGATCACCGCCGATGCCGTCCTCCGGGCGGGCAAGACCATCCCCCTGAAGCCCAGCGCCGACCAGGCCCTGGCCGAGTGCCCCAGCATTCGGAATTGCGTGGTGGTCAAACGGGCCGGCAACGAAGTGCCGATGCAGGAAGGCCGCGATTCCTGGTGGCATGAAGAGGTCAGCGGCGCCGGAATTTCCGCCGATTGCCCGCCGGAAAGCATGGACGCCGAGGACACCATGCTGATTCTCTACACCTCCGGCTCCACCGGCAAGCCCAAGGGGGTGGTCCACACCACCGGCGGCTATCTCACCTTCGCCGCCCAGACCTGCCGCTGGGTTTTCGACCTCAAGGACGACGATGTTTACTGGTGCACCGCCGATATCGGCTGGATCACCGGCCACAGCTATATTCTGTACGGCCCCCTGGCCCTGGGCGGAACCTCGGTGATGTTCGAAGGGGTGCCGAGTTGGCCCAAGCCCGACCGCTTCTGGCAGATCTGCGATAAGTTCAAGGTCAACATCTTCTATACCGCCCCCACCGTCATCCGCGCCCTGATGCGGGAAGGGAACGAATGGCCCCGGAAGCACGATCTTTCCTCGCTGCGCCTGCTGGGCTCGGTGGGTGAGCCGATCAATCCCGAGGCCTGGATGTGGTATCATGAAAATATCGGCGGCGGCAAGCTGCCCATTGTCGATACCTGGTGGCAGACCGAAACCGGCGGGATCATGATCTCGGCCATGCCCTACGCTACTCCCCTCAAACCGGGCTCGGCCACCTTCCCCTTGCCCGGGATCGACGCCGCCATTCTGCGCGAAGACGGCAGCGAAGCGGCCCCCAACGAGGGCGGCCACCTGGTGATCCGCCGGCCCTGGCCGGGGATGCTGCGGGGAGTCTTCGGCGACCCGGCCCGCTACAAGAAAACCTATTTTTCCCGTTATGCCGGAATTTACGACCCGGAAGACGGCGCCCGCAAGGATGAGGACGGCTACTTCTGGATCATGGGCCGGCTGGATGACGTCATCAACGTCTCCGGTCATCGCCTGGGTACCGCCGAGATCGAGTCAGCCCTGGTGGCCCATCCCGACGTGGCCGAGGCGGCGGTGGTCGGGGCCCCCCACGAAATCAAGGGCCAGACCATCTACGCCTACGTCTCCCTGAAGAGCGGGATTGACCCCAGCGACGAACTGCGGGCGGCCCTGCGGGTTCATGTCCGCAAGGAAATCGGGCCCATCGCCACCCCGGAATTCATCCAGTTTTCCGACGGGCTGCCCAAAACCCGGAGCGGCAAGATCATGCGCCGGATTCTGCGCAAGATCGCCGCCGGCCAGACCGAAGCGCATGATTTCGGCGACACCTCCACCCTGTCCGATCCGGCGGTGGTGGATACTTTGGTAGCCGGCAGCAAAGAGTTCCTCAAGAAGTAATGTTGAAGGCGTCGCAAAACCCGCCAAGCGGGTTGGTCGGCAAGGCGCAAATAAATAGCTTCAGAGCGCGGCCCGTCGGCACCGGAGTTTATGCAGCGCCGACAAAGATGCGGCAGCAAAGCATCTTGGGGCGATCAGACCCGGCGGCATACCTGGTCTATTGCCTCCGGATCTGATCGCCCCAAACTGCGCCAGTTGTTGCAAATTTTATTGAAAACGCGGGAGCTTCTGCGGACCTGCTTGCACAAATCTGCGCTACCGCTTAATATAGACGGCCGGAGCTGTCCCGATCACTGTTGCACAGTGAGGGCGCGCCGGCCGTTTTGCTTCGCAGGCCCGGGCAAACGGAGTCCGGCTATCAGCCGGGCCCTGCTTGACCGGATCCCACCCATGACCCTTGCTGAGAAGACTCCCCATGACTCGTTTGCTCGCCCTGATTTCCCTGGTCAGCCTTTTTTTGCTCTCCCCCCTGCCGGCCGCGGCCGCTGACGGGCAACCCCCCCGAGTTGCGGTGCTGCCCTTTGAGCTGATCGCCCCCGAGGATATGGCCTACCTGGTGGAAGGGGTTCGGACCATGCTGGGCAGCCGCCTGGCCGCCGGGCAATCCGCCCGACTGCTGGAGCGGGGCCTGGTCGAGCGGGAACTGGTGGCCGCCGGCCGGCCCCAGGAGGCGGCGGATTTTTTCCGGCTGGGGGAAAAACTGGCGGCCGACTACCTGGTCGGCGGGGTGATGACCGCCATCGGCAGCGGCCTGAGCCTCGATGTCACGGTCTACGATCTCCAGGATCCGGCGGCGACCAGGAGTTTTTTCGCCACCGCCGCCTCCCCCGATGAGGTGATTCCGACAGTGGACAGCCTGGCCCGGGAAATCCGGGGCGAGGTTCTGATCGCCGCGCCGGCCGCCCCCGCCGCGCCGGCTCCGGCAACCCAGCTCGGCGAGCAACAACCCACCTATGTCTCTCCCCACCCGGAGCGTCAGCTTTACGACCGCTGGAGCACCGGGACTTCAGCCTTTGTGCGCTCCAGCGATATCTCCTGGCTGCGGGGCTACAGCAAGAGCCACAACATCCCCATAGCTTTACGGGCCATGGATGCCGCCGACGTAACCGGCGACGGCGAGCTGGAGATCATCCTGGCCGGACCCAACGTGGTGGAAATCTACCGCCTCGAAATGGGGCGCTTCTTAAGAATCGGCCAGGTCCGGACCCTCAACCGTTATCCGATTCACTACCTGTCCACCGCCGACCTCAACGGCAACGGCCGGGCGGAAATCTACGTCAGCGCCGCCGACCACCAGGGGCCCAACTCCCTGATCCTGGAATGGAACGGCAGCGAGCTGGTCCGCACCCACGACAATCTCCCCTGGTATATCCGAGCCGTCCGCCTGCCCATGCAAGGAACAACCCTGGTCGGCCAGCGCGCCGGTCCCGGCAGCTTTGTCCTGCCCGGCCTGCAGCGGCTCCACGCCCTGGCCGACGGCACCCTGGAACAGGGGGGAGCCGTCAGCGTGCCCGGCCGCCTCAATCTCTTTGACTTTGTTTATGCCGACCTGGACGGGGACGGGAGCGAGGAAATCATCACCATTAACCAGAGTGACCGCTTGGAGGTGTTGAGCGCCGGCGGGGGCCGGCTCTGGCGCAGCGAAGGCCGCTTCGGCGGCACCACCCGCCTGCTGGGCGGGCCGGACCCGGCCACCAGCGAGGACTCCGGCCAGCGGCATGAAGTGCGGCACCTTTACGTGCCTTCCCGGATCGTGGTTCGCGATATCAACCAGAACGGCCGGCCGGATATCGTGGTGGTCAAGAACATCGATGCCTTCGCCCGGTTTTTCGGGCACTTGCGTTCCTACTCGGCCGGCGAAATCCACGCCCTGAGCTGGGACGGGGCTGGGATGAACGAAATCTGGCGGACCCGCCGGATCGACGGCTATATCGCCGACATCCAGCTCGGTCCGGATCAGAGCGCAACCGGGGAAGACGGCCAGACCCAGCAGGGGGCCGAACTCTTTGCCGGGGTGGTTCTGGGCAGTGACGGCCTTAATATTCAGGCCACCGCCGAAAGCTCGATCTTCGTCTATCCCGTGGAGTACCGGGCCCCCGGGCCTGATTCG
>NZ_JBIPKI010000067.1:0-8687 GCF_044068515.1 Desulfurivibrio nitratireducens | reverse complement strand
AGGGGCAGAATCCGGCGCAGGCGGCCGTTAAGGGCCAACGATGCAAGCAGCGCTTTTGCTCCCACAACTAAGCGCTCATCAAAAAGCAACATCGATTCCCTCCCAAGAATCTTAAGGCGTCAGTTCCCGGTGCCGCAATTCGCTTCGGACCTCGTTCCAGCGGGCCCGCAGCAGTTCAAGCCGGTCCGTTTCCGCCGGTCGGGTCAGCAGTCCGGCCTCGCGCCGGGCCCGGGTTTCCCGCACCAATTGGTCGCCCAGTTCCCGATAATAAGTTTGCAGCTGTTCGTCGCTCATCTGCCGGTGATCCCGCTGCAACAGGAGCTCGGTGCGCTGCCCCGGACCGGGAGCGCAGGAGAACGACAAAATCAGCATAATTATTAAGCCGAAAAAAAAGCAACGGTTATTGTTCACTGAACTTCTCCGCCAGCTGAATCACCGCCATGGCGTAGCGGAAGGAGTTGTTCCAGTGGGTGATGGCCTGGAAATTGGGATAGGCCGCCAGGTAGCGCCAGCTGCCATCGGCCTCTTCCAGGCCCACCACCCGCAAGGGCTGATCATCGGCCACCGGGGGCAGTTCGACCCCCTGGGCCGCCTCGATTTCAGCCCGGGGCAGCACCCCTCGCCGGCCCGCCAGGCGAGCCTCTTCCAGGCGGGAATCCCCCAGTTCGGAGCCCAGTTCGGCGTAGCGGGGAGCTCCGAAACGCCAGCCGAAATGGCGCAGGTAATTGGCGATGCTGGCCAGCACATCGGGCACCGAGTGCCAGGTATCGCGGCGGCCGCTGCCGTCAAAATCGACCGCGTAGGCCCGAAAACTGGAGGGTATGAACTGGGTCTGGCCGAAGGCCCCGCCGTAAGACCCGAGCACCGACCGGGGATCCACCCCGTTTTCCCGGCAGAGCAGGAGAAATTCCACCAGTTGGCTGCGATAAAAATCGCTGCGGCGCGGGTAGGCGGCAAAGATGGTGTTCAGGGTCTGAAAAACCTTGAAGGATCCTTCGCGATTGCCGTAGTTGCTTTCGATCCCCCAGATGGCGACGATGATTTCCCGCTCGACGCCGAACTCGGCCTCGATGCGGTCCAGCAAGTCCCGGTGCCGGGCCAGCAAAGCGCGGCCGTTGCCGATATTCCACCAGGTGAAGAAGCCGGCCCGGTAGCGGTAATAGGGCTGGGCCTCCCACTGGGCGTCCATCAGCTGCAACACCCGGCGGTTAATGGTGACCCCGGCAAAAAGGGCCGCCAGTTCCCGGGAACTGAAGCCATGCTCTTGCTCCAGCTCGCGGAAAAGCTCCCGGTAGAGCGGGGAGTCGAGGTCGATGGGCTGGTCGTCGCCGACCCGGTCGGCCGCCGCCGGTTCCAACTCCCCGGCCGCGCCGGCTAGCGCAAAGGCCCCACCCAAAGTCAATAAAAAAATGACCAAGGCAGTGGTCGCCGGCCACCACCCCCGGAGTATAACGTGAGTATTTAGTTGCACATTCATGGTCAACCGTTCACCGGGTCCGATAACCTGCTGCTAACAGACCGTAATCTTCAAGAGGAGAAAGCGGCCCCAAAGGCCTGGCAGAATTTATCCCGCATCTCGGCGGGGAGGGCGTTGATTCCGGCGGCCCCGGCCCGACCGCCGCCGGTGGGGAAAGCGCGGCAAAGGGCATCGGCTCCCCGGGGCCGCTCCTGGGGAGCCCGGACACTGACCAGCATGGTGCCGTCGGGATTTTCCACCAGCAGGGCGTGGGCCTGGGCGGGAGCCGAGCGGGCCAGCTCATTGGCGTAAACCCCGGCCACCCGGCGGGCCCAGGGGGCCGGGGGCAACTGAAAGATCCGGCCGGCCGGGCTTTCGCGCCAGGGCGCCAGGGCCCGGGTCCGGGTCAGATCGGCGGCCATCCCCTGCCGCAGGGCGGCCAGCAGGGATGAATCCCGCTGGAACTCCAGGGGATCGGGATAGGCCCCGACGGCCCGGTAAAGCTCGGTGGGATCAAGGTGGAGATCGGCCAGGCTCGCCCCGTAACCGTTGTAGTTGAGCAGTTCGCCCAGCTCCCGCAGCCGCTCGAGCTCCCCCGGGGCCAGGTTCAGGGCGGCGGCGGCCCGGCGGGCGGAGCGGTGCAGATTGTCGCCGAAGGCCCCCACCACCGCCCAGGCCCGAAAGCGGCCGGCCAACAGATTATCGACAATCAGGGAGGTGCAAAGTTCCGGATCGGGGTCGATATGGGCTTCCAGATTGGCCGCGACGGGAATTTCGTCGGCATAATGATGATCGACGTAAAAAACCCGGCAGGAGGCCAGGAGGGGCAGCAGATATTCCCGGTTGCGCTCCAGCGAGACATCGAGCACCGTGATCTCCGCCCCGGTGGTTCCGGCCAGGTGGCGCAGCAGGGCAATATCGCGCTTGACCCCGCTGACCAGCCGGGCCCCGGGCCGGGGCGCGGCCAGGCGCAACTGGTGCAGGGCGCAAATCCCGTCGGCATCGCCATTGAAGACATCGATGACAGCCTTCATCCTCAGATATCCCTTTTGGTCAGACCCAGGGCCTGGCCGATGCTGTCCAGGCTGAAAATCAGCATGATGCTCTTTTCCTCGACATAACGGCGGACTTCAAGGTCCAGGGCCCAGCAGTGGGGCTTGTAGGTCAGGCCCAGGGAGGCTTCGGCGATATGGTTGTCGGTCAGGGACTGCTTGAGCAGGCCGTGGAGGGTGATTTTTTCGGTCAGGGGGGCGGTGAAGCTGGCGCTGACATCATGGAGCTGCTCCCCGGCGGTGGTGAAAAAATAGGGTTCGACCATGGCGCTGTATTTCAGGTAGCGGTAGTTGAGGGCCAGGCGGGCTCCGCCGGCGGCGGCGTAAGCCCCCTGGAGCTCGTAACGGGTGACCCCGGCCCCGTAAACGCTGAGATTGGTCTGGTAGCGGAAATTGAGGCGTGGCCGGGGGCTGGCCTGCAGATCGAAACGAAGATCGGAGAACTCCCGCCGCGACTCCGCCGGCCCCAGATCGTCACGGCGACCCTCGGCGAGATCATAGGTTTGCGTTACCTTGAAAAAAGCCAGAAAGCGGGAATATAAATCTCCCATGGCCGGTTCCCCGGCGTTCACCGGTTTTACCCCGCCCAGTTCGAAATAATTGTTGAGCTCATAGGTCAGCCAGTTGCGGGCCTCGAGACGATCGACGCTGTCCAGATCGGGCAACCGGTCCTGGGCGGTCCGGGCGGTATAGCTGTAGATCAGGTTGGGGCGGAACATGTGCTCCAGCCAGCGCTCCCCCGGCGGGTCGACGGCGGCGGCGCCGAAGCGCGGCCAGCCGGTCAGGGCGAAATCGCGGACCAGGGTGGTGGCCAGGTTGGCCTCGAGGTCGAAGGCGGTCCGGTCCTGGTAGCGGTCGTGCTCCCACTGGAAATCCTCGCCGTGGCTGTTGACCTGGTACATGGTCTGGCGGACCCCGGTGGTAATCCGCCCCTCGGTCCAGCCGCCGCTGCGGGGGATGGGGGTAATCAGCCGGGGATGGAGGTCGAGCCGGTGGGCGGCAATGCCCCGGCTGCGCCAGTAGTGAGTGTATTCGTTGCTCCAGGCCAGGCTCAGAGGCAGG
This sequence comes from Desulfurivibrio nitratireducens, assembly GCF_044068515.1. NCBI lineage: Bacteria > Pseudomonadati > Thermodesulfobacteriota > Desulfobulbia > Desulfobulbales > Desulfobulbaceae > Desulfurivibrio > Desulfurivibrio nitratireducens. Next base: position 5,117 of record NZ_JBIPKI010000067.1, on the reverse strand, counting down.
TTTTCCAGCGGGGTCCGGCCGGAATAATGCAGCCGGGGCAAGGCCTGCAGGGGAGACGGATCCAGGTTGCGGAAGGCGGTCTCGCCCGGATCGAGAACCCCGTCGGCATTGTGGCCGGGCAGCAGGCGCAGACGATGGCGGCTGTCCTGCTGGAGAGCAAATTCCCCGGCCACCAGGGTCCGCGGGGTAATCCGGGTCAGTTGGAGGGAGGATTGGCGGGTGGTGAGGGAAGGCTCGAGCAGGTCGCGCCCGAACATCTCCTCGAAATCCTGGTTGTTGCGATTGTAGCCCTGGGAGCCCGTGTTGAACTCCTGGATGAAGTCCTGGTCGGAAACCAGGTCGAGATCGAGGCGGAGGACGAGATCATCCCCGAAATCGTGGTCCGCCTTGCCCCGCAGCCAGTAACGGTTGGTGGTGTCCCGCAGCAGGTTGTCGTCCTTGAAATCGTCAATGTCGCTGTCACGGTGGCGATCCTTTAAAAAACTGGCCAGCACCATGCCCCGCGCGGCCGGCCCGGCGGCGTAACGGAACTCCGCTCCGGCCAGCAGGCCCCGCTGATCCAGGTAGCGGGGATAAAGGGTGACATCGGCGCTGGGTGACAGGTTGATGAAATAGGGCAGGCTGAACCCGAAGCCGTCCCGGCGGGAGCGCGACAACTCGGGCAGCAGAAAACCGCTTTGCCGGGTGGTATTGGCCGGCAGCAGGAAGTAGGGGGAGTAGACCAGGGGTACTTCCCTGACCTGAAAACTGGGATGATAAAGGTGGGCGGCACCGTCCAGGGTGATTTTGGCCCGCCGGCTTTTCAGGGACCAGGCCGGGGGACAGGCGGGGTCATCGGGACGGCAGGCGGAAAGCCAGGCCTCCTCCAGGACGTAACTCTCCTCCCCGGTTTTCTCGATCTTCGCCCCCTTGAGGTACAAGCCGCTCTCCACCAGGTGGATAAGCGCCTCTTCCAGAGAGCCGGTCTGGCTCTCCAGGTGGAGGGAGGCGGCGGCGGCGGCGGTTTTTTCCGCCGGTGTTTCGATCCGGACCCGGCCCCGGGCCTCCACCACGCCGCGCTCGGGGTCGTAGCTCATCCAGTCCGCCCTGATCAACAGCGGTTCTCCCAGCTCCGCCGAGCGGGAAAGGACCACGTCGCCCTCGGCGATGACCCGCCGGGGCTCCTGCTGGTGCCGCATGGTGTCGGCGCTGAGTTCCCACTGGGGGAGCTCCCGGGCCCCGGCTCCGGTGATCCCGGCCGGCAGCAGCAGCATGAACAAAAGAAAGGCGACGGTCCTGCCGTTCAAGCACCCACCTCGACCCCAAAATGACAACCTCGCCCGGGAGTTTGGCGAGGCTGAACGATGATGACCAAACCACCGGCCGCCCAGCGCGCCCGCTTTGGGGCGCCATTGACCAACCAAAGAGGTAACCGGGCCGGCGCCGCACAGTGCGCTATGTAAGCCGGTCCGATCGCCCGAAGATGGGGCCCCGGCGGCCCGGTTAGCGGAGGATGGCCCCGGTACTGCCGGAGCTGACCATGGCGGCATAACGGGCGGCGTAGCCGGTGGTGATCTTGGGCGGCGGCGGGGTCCAGGCCTGGCGGCGCTTTTCCAGCTCATCGGCTGCTACTTGCAGTTCCAGGCGATGGTTGGGGATATCGATGCTGATTTCGTCCCCCTCGGCCACCAGGGCGATGGGACCGCCATCGGCGGCTTCCGGGGAGACGTGCCCGATGCAGGCCCCCTGGGTGCCGCCGGAAAAGCGGCCGTCGGTGATCAGGGCCACTTTTTTGCCCAGGCCCATGCCGATGATGGCGGCGGTGGGCGAGAGCATCTCCGGCATCCCGGGCCCGCCCCGGGGCCCGCAGTAACGGATGATCACCACGTCGCCGGGCTTGATCTTGCCGTCCAGAATGGCGCCGTGGGCCGCGGATTCACTGTCGAAAACCCGGGCCGGGCCGCGATGGACCAGCATCTCGTCGGCCACCGCCGACTGCTTGACCACCGCCCCGTCCGGGGCCAGGTTGCCGTACAGCACCCCGATGCCCCCCACCTTATGGTAAGGGTTGGTCACCGGCCGGATTACTTCGGAATCCCGGGTTTTGACCCCCTGGAGATTTTCCCCCAGGGTTTTGCCGGTGACGGTCATGACCTCGAGGTTGAGCCCGGCCTCGGTCCGGCAGAGTTCCTGCATTACCGCCGCCACCCCGCCGGCTTCGTCGAGTTGCTGGAGGCTGTGGGGGCCGCCGGGAATCAGGCTGCAGAGATGCGGGGTCCGGCCACTGACCTCGTTGAAGTGGGAAAGGGGCAGTTCCACCCCGGCTTCATGGGCGATGGCCGGCACATGGAGGACGGTGTTGGTGGAGCAGCCCAGGGCCATATCCACCGCCATGGCGTTCTCAAAGGCCGCCGCGGAAGCGATATCACGGGGCCGGATATTCTTGGCCAGCAGGTCCATTACCGCCATCCCGGCCTGCTTGGCCAGGCGAATGCGGGCGGCGGCCACCGCCGGGATGGTGCCGTTGCCGGGCAGTCCCAGGCCAATGGCCTCGGTCAGGCAGTTCATCGAGTTGGCGGTGAACATCCCGGCGCAGGAGCCGCAGCCGGGACAGGCCTTGTCCTCCAGTTCGGCCAACTCCTCCAGGCTCATGGTGTTGGCCCGGACCCGGCCGACGCCTTCGAAAACGCTGACCAGGTGGACGTCCTTGCCCTGAAAACGGCCGGTGAGCATGGGCCCGCCGCTGACCATCAGGGCGGGGATATTGACCCGGAGCATGGCCATCAGCATCCCCGGGGTGACCTTGTCGCAATTGGGCACCATGACCAGGGCGTCGAAGGGATGGGCCATGGCCATGATCTCCACCGAATCGGCGATGATTTCCCGACTGGCCAGGGAGTATTTCATCCCGGTATGGTTCATCGCCAGGCCGTCGCAGACCCCGATGGTGGCAAAGGCGATGGGGGTGCCGCCGGCCATCCGGATCCCATCCTTGACCGCGGCCACGATCCGGTCGAGATGGACATGGCCGGCAATTATCTCATTGTGGGCATGGGCGATGCCCACCAGGGGTCGGCGAATCTCCTCGTCGGTATAACCCATGGCCTTGAGCAGCGACCGATGGGGAGCGCGTTCCAATCCTTTCCGCAGGGCGTCACTTCGCATTGTTTTTCCTCGTCTACCTGGGCTTGCACGGGATCGCCGGCCGTGGGGGTTGGCCGCGAAAAAAACCTGAAGGGCTGAATCTACGCAACCGTGGTGCCACTGTCAAGCGGTAAGCCGGAGGTTACCGCTGCCGCCGACCGCGGCCCTGGCCAGCGGACTCCCTTGGGCTCAGCCGGTCTTGAGTTCGCATTCGACTTCTTTGGTCGAACCGGGGCCGGCCAGGGGGCGGAAACACTTTTTGCTGCCGCCGCAGACCGGGCAGCGCCAATCTTCGGGCAGATCGGCAAAACTGGTGCCCGGGGAAATTTTTCCTTTGCGGTCACCGCGGTCGGGGTCGTAAATATAGCCGCAGTTGCTGGTTTGACACTGGTACATCTCTTCGGGGGCTGACATGGCGGTCTCCTCGGTGGAAGGGCTGCCCCAAGTGGCGGGATGATCGCGTTGGTGGCCGGCCCAACCGCGGCAGGGCGAGAAAATACCGGCGCAATGGTTCGATCGCGGCCCTATTGTAGCATACGGTTGACTGCTGCCGCCAAGGAAAGTGGGGCCGCGGCCCGAGCGCAAAAGGACGCGGGACCAGAATTGAGTTGCCAAGCGGGGCCGGGAGAGGTAAGTTAATAACGATAAATCACGGCAAAAGACCCGCTAATCGGCGGTTTGCCGAATTTGGCGCAGAACGCGTTATCCCGGCAACCTTCACCACGAACCCAGCCATGAACTCCCTCCAGGCCCGAACCCCATGAAATTTATCTTCGGCCCGGTTAACTCCCGCCGACTCGGCATCTCCCTGGGCATCGACCTGCTGCCCCCCAAAATCTGCAATTTCAACTGCATCTATTGCGAAGTCGGTCCCACGACCTCGTTTGTCAGCGAGCGGGGAGAATACACCGATACCGCCGCCATCATCGCCGAAATCGACGATTTTCGCCGCGACCGGGAGGCGGTGGAGCGGCTGGACGTCCTGACCATCACCGCTTCCGGGGAACCGACCCTGCACAGCGGCCTGGGCCGAATCATCACCTATCTCAAGCAAAATATCGCCAAACCGGTGGCGGTGCTGAGCAACGGTTCCCTCTTCCACCGCCCGGATGTGCGCCGGGAACTGGCCCAGGCCGACATCGTCATTCCTTCGCTGGATTCGGCCCGGGCTGACAGTTTCCGCCGGATCAACCGGCCGGCCCCCAGCTGTCGCCTGGAGGAAATTATCGCCGGCCTGGAGGACTTCTGCCGGGAATTCAGCGGCCACTGCTGGCTGGAAATCCTGCTGGCCAAAGGGATCAATGACCGGCCGGAAGACCTGGCCGCCCTGGCGGCGGCGGTGGCCCGGATCAAGCCGGAGCGGATCCAGCTCAACACCGTGGCCCGGCCGCCCCTGGAAACCTTTGCCCACCCCCTGACCCCGGAGGAAATGCGGACGGCCGCCGGCCATTTCTCCCTGCCGGTGGACATCCTGACCGATTACCGTCCCCGGACTCCGGTGACCGCCGACCCTCTGGCCGGCAAAAGAGGCCCCCGCGAACACGAAGAGGAAGTGCTGCACCTGCTGCAGCGCCGACCCTGCACCGCCGCCGACGTCAGCGCGGCTCTGGGCATTGCCGCCGAGCAAGCGGCCGCCGCCCTGGAGCACCTGCGGGCGGCCGGCCGGATCGGCCCCTCCAGCCATCGCGGCAAGGAATATTTCATTGTCCTGCCCCTGAAACAGGACCAAACCACAGGATCGTAAACCATGAGCGACGAAGAAGCACGTTCAGTACTCGAGCGGGTCAGTCAGTGGCTGGGCCGCAAAAAACCCACCAACTCGGAGGAAAACGGCAAAATGCCGCAAGATCAAGAAAAACCTGTCCCCCAAGAGGATTCCCCCCAGGCGCCGGACGCCGCTGTAGCCCCGGCCGCTCCGGACCAGGCGCCGGCCGGCTTCCCGGCAAGATCTTTGAACAGATCCAAATTCCGGACTGGCCGGGCATTCTAACCCT
>NZ_JBIPKI010000066.1:0-9098 GCF_044068515.1 Desulfurivibrio nitratireducens | reverse complement strand
TTTTTTAACTTTGGGCCGCTCGGTGGGAGCCCAGCCCTGGCCGGCCGCCAGTTCGCGCTCCAGCGCGGCCAGTTCCCGCAACAGGGAAGCCCGCTCCACGGTGGGTACCCCCTTCCGGCCGGCCACCAGCTCCTGGCAGCGGAAACAGCCGGGGAACCTCTGCACCCGGCCATTGGGGAAACTCAGGCTCGAGGGGACCCCGTGCAGGCGGCAGATCATCAGGCGATGGGCATAAAGGATGCAGCGCCCCTCTTCGTTCAAGGGGCACATCACGTCCGGCTGCCGGCCGGCGGCCAGGCTTTTATCGGCCTCCCGGCGATAAGCCGCCGCCCGTTCGCGGATGATCTGCTGCCGGGCCGGGGGCAACTCCCGCAATCCTTGCCGGAGCCAGGCCCATTCAATCATGGTATGGTGGAGAAAGTAGGAGTCGCAGCAGTTGTCCGGGCAGCCGGCACAGGAAAAATCAAGCTGGCGGGCCACCAGGTCGTAGGCCTTCTCCATGCGGCGGTAGAGGGCCGTTATTTTGACCGCCAGCTCGGGCGGCAGAGCAAGTTCATCGTTCATGGTCGCACTATACTGTAAAACCGGCGCCGGGGCTGCAAGGAAATACCGGATCCAGCCCCGATCCGGCGCCAGACCCGCTCAGCAAATTACGAAGGGGCCCGGCCTGCAGCAGCGGACCCCCTTGCTCCGACCACCTGTTTCTGGTAACCAGCAACGGCGCCGGCCGATCAACCTCAACCTTTCCACCCGGTTCCAAGCCATGCTCCGTTCCCGTCTCGCCCCTACTCCCAGTGGCTATCTCCACCTGGGCAACGCCATCAATTTCGTCTTGACCTGGCTGCTGGTGCGCCGGGCCGGCGGCGTCCTGAAGCTGCGCATCGATGACGCCGATGCCGGCCGGTGCCGGCCGGAGTTCGTAACCGACATTTTTCACCAGCTCGAATGGCTGGGGCTGGATTGGGACGAGGGTCCCAGTGGACCGGACGATTTCGCCGCCCGCTTCTCCCAACTGCAGCGGCTGGAGCAATACCGGGCCTTGCTGGCGGTTCTGGCCGAGCGGGGCCTGGTTTTTGCCTGCCTCTGTTCCCGGCGCCGGATCCGGGAAACCGCCGGCCCCGACGGCCTTTATCCCGGAACCTGCCGCCGGCGCCGACTTAGACCCGCCTCGGCCCATACCCTCCGGGTAAGAGTGCCGCCGTCCTGGTCGGCCAACCTGGTGGCCGGTTTTCCCGACCCTGATACAATCACCGTCCACCCGGGGGCGGAACTGGGAGATTTCATCGTCTGGCGCCGGGATAACCTGCCCGCTTACCAGCTGGCCAGCCTCGGCGACGACCTGGCCGACCGGATCAACCTGGTCGTCCGGGGCCGTGACCTGCTGCCCTCCACCGCGGCCCAGCTCTTCCTGGCCGCCCAACTGGGCCCGGCCGGGCAGGGCTTTTGCCGGGCTGAATTTCTGCATCATCCCCTGCTGACCGATGCCCGCGGGGGCAAGCTCTCCAAGTCCGACCAGGCCCTGTCCCTCGCCGCCATGCGCCAAAGCGGGATCGCGACCGGGGCAATTTACCGCCACGCCGCCGCTTTTATCGGCCTGGAAAGCCGGAATATCGACTCCCTGGCCGAACTGCAGGCCGCCTTCAAGTCCGCCTGGGAGTCAAACCCCGGCCGGCTCAAGCCGAGCCAATCTAAGGGGTAGTGATCCGGGGCTGCTGCTCGGTGACGACCTGGGCGCTGAAAAAACCGTATGCATAAATTATCCCCAGGGCGAAGAAGGCGGTGCCGCCGCCCAGCAGGGCCCCGGTCACCGGCGGGGCGATCAGGGCCAGGCGGATCAGCACCGTCACCACGGCAAAACCGGAGTTGCGGAAAGCCACCAGGTAGCCGCTGCTGTAGCGCAGCGAAATCAGGACCAGCAGGACATCGCTGAAAACCAGCAGGGTATAGAATTTCTCGAAGACGCTCTCCGGGCTGCCGAAATGGAGATAGGTCCAGACCTCATGGAAGAGAATCGCCACGAAGCCGCCCAGCAACAGGATGGCGATATTTTTCTTGGCCAGGATAAAGCGGGATTTATCAACCACCTGGCCACTGCCGAGGGGGTAGTTTTTCCGGATCCGGTAGAAAAAACCCAGGGCTACGAAAATAGTCAGCGCCCCGAGGGCCGAGGAGACGATGGGGATCAGGGCCGGTTCGACCTGGGCCCAGACCAGCGGTTCATCCAGGTGGCTGATTTCCTTGAAGGTGTTTCGCAGCAGAATCAGGGAGAGAATTTCCAGCTGTTTGCCCACCGAAATCGAGACCGATTTGGAGAGGGCCAGGGTCAACCCCACCACCTCCAGAATCAACAGCATGGTGAAGGCCCACTCGATGGCCACCAGGTGGTTGAGGGGAATCAGCCCCGAGAGGAAAGGCGGCAGCCAGCCCTGGCGGTTGACCTCGATCAGCAGGACGGCGCCCAGAAAGAAAATGACCAGGAAAAAGGCGCTGCGCCGCCGGCCGGCGGACCCTTCCCAACCCTGCTCCAGGCGATCGAACAGCCGGCCGCCGTAACTGCTTAACCCGTGCTTCATGTTGCTCTCCCCGAATTTGGCTCCCTTCCGGCTTCTGTTACCAAAAAGCACGCTTTTTTACACCTCTTTTCTCTCCTCGGCTCCCTTTGCCGGCGGCGGCCGGGGGCGGGCCGCGACGGGACCGGGCCGCGCTTGTCGCTGCCCTCCCCGGTGCGAACCGCAAAGAAGTAGCCAAACGGGGAGCGGGGCTTTATGATGCTCCGGCAAATGCCGGCCCCAGGACAACCATGACCCCGACCCTGACCCCCCGCCCGAGGAAGCCAACGCCATGACCGCCACCAGCGCCAACCACCCTGATCCTGCCGCCCTGCCGGCCTGCTTCAAGGCCTACGATATCCGCGGCCGGGTGCCGCAAGAACTCGATCCGGACCTGGCCCGCCGCATCGGCTGGGCCTTCGCCCGCCACCTGAGCCCCCGCCGGGTAGTGCTGGGCCATGATGTCCGCCTTTCCAGTCCGGAACTGGCCGCGGCCGTCAAACAGGGCTTGGCCGCTGGGGGGGCTGAAGTCCTGGAACTGGGCCTTTGCGGCACCGAAGAGGTCTATTTCGCCACTGCCCATCTCAAGGCCGACGGCGGCATCATGATCACCGCCAGCCACAATCCCGCCGATTACAATGGAATGAAACTGGTCCAACGGGATGCCCGGCCGATTTCCGGTGATAGCGGCCTGAATGATATCGCCGCCCTGGCCCTGGCCGCCGCGCCGGCCAGCCTCCAGCCCGACCGGGCGGAAGCCGCGGGGCCGGGAGCGCTGGCCGGGGAAATCCGGGCCGCCTACCTCAAGCACCTGCTTACCTATATCGAGCCCTTTCTGCTCAAGCCGCTGACCATCGTCGCCAACGCCGGCAACGGCGGCGCCGGGGCGGTGGTGGACCGGCTGGTTGCCCGCCTGCCCGGCAGGTTGATCCGCCTGCAATGGGAATCCGACGGCCGCTTTCCCCATGGGGTGCCCAATCCCCTGTTGCCGGAAAACCGGGCCGCCACCGCCCGGGCGGTCAAGGAGCACCGGGCCGACTTCGGGCTGGCCTGGGACGGTGATTTCGATCGCTGCTTTTTCTTTGACGAAGAGGGCGAATTCATCGAAGGCTACTACCTGGTGGGCCTGCTGGCCCAAGCGGTGCTGACCCGCTATCCCGGCGCCAAGATTATCCATGATCCCCGCCTGGTCTGGAACACCATCGAACTGGTCGAAAAGGCCGGGGGTCTCCCCTTGCTGAACAAAACCGGCCATGCCTTCATCAAGGAGCGGATGCGGGCGGAAGACGCGGTTTACGGCGGTGAAATGAGCGCCCACCATTACTTCCGTGATTTTTACTACTGCGATTCGGGAATGATTCCCTGGCTGCTGGTCTGGCAACTGCTCAGCGACAGCGGCCAAAGCCTGGGCCAACTGGTGCGGGAACGCCACCGGGCCTACCCGGTCAGCGGCGAGATCAACCGCCAGGTGGCGGATCCGGCGGCCGCCATCGCCCGGGTGGACTCCTGGTGCCGGCGCTTCCCGGGCGAGCGGGACTATACCGACGGTTTCAGCTTCAGCAGCGCCGATTTTCGCCTCAACCTCCGCTCTTCCAATACCGAACCCCTGCTGCGCCTGAACGTGGAAACCAGGGGCGACCGGAAGCTGCTGGAAAAAGTAACCGGGGAGGTGCTGGCGTTGATCGGTTGACCGTTGGGCGGGGCCGGCCTGCTAACGCAAGCGGTAGCGCTGGCCCGGCCGGGGGATGATGACTTCCGCTCCCAGTTCCTGGCGATAGCGGGCGGCCAGCCCGGGGCCGCGATCCTTGTCCAGATGAACCAGAAAAATCCTCTCTGGGGTGGTGCCCGCGAAGATCCGCAGCATTTCAGCCGGATCGGCGTGGCTGGCAAAGGCGGCGGTCTGACGAATTTCCGCCCGGACCCGGCGCTGCTGGTCGCCGATGCGCAGGGAAGCCGGCGGCGGGGTGGCGGTCAGGCGGCCACCGAGGCTGCCCGGGGCCTGGTAGCCGACAAAATAAAAAACCGTTTGGGGATCTTCCAGGTAATCCAGCAGGGCCTGGCGGGCGGCGGCGTAATCGGCCATCCCCGAAGACATGATCCCGATTTCCCCGGGCTCCAGGCCCAGAGGATTGGCGGGCCGGTCGCCGGAGCACCGCGCAATGTAGCCCGGCGGCAGAAAATCGGCCCCGGCCATGGCGGGGCTGAAGTAGGCCGCCAGGGTGCGGTCGCGCCGGTAGTCGGCGGCCATATCGGCATAAAGGCGCAATAATTGCCGGGCCGCAGGGCTGCAGACCCGGACGGTCTGGGCCGGCGGCAAGCGGCCCTCGCCGATGGCCCGGCTGATTTCAAACATCACCTGCTGGCTGCGGTCCAGAACAAAAGCCGGGATCACCACCCGTTTGCCGGCCGTCACCAGCTCCGCCACCTCCCGGCGAAAACGCTCCCTTTCCCGGGCCAGGTCCGCCCTTTGCCCGTAAGCGTAAGTACCTTCGAGAAATAGTATATCAATCGGCTGCTCCAGCCGGGGATTGGCCGGCAGCAGGGGCGAGGAGTCGCCGCCGACATCGCCGGAGAAAAGGACGGTAAAGCCCTGGTAATCGAAGCGGACCATCACGCTGCCGGGAATATGGGAGGTGGCGATAAAGGAGGCCCGCAGTCCGGCCGAAGCCAGTTCCAGCACCTGGCCCGGATCGACGATCACCACCTGCTCGGCGATCCGCTCGAGCAGGTCGGCGGCCAGTTTTTCCCGCACCGGCCGGGCCAGGTAATAACCGCGGGCGGAGAGTTCGGGCCGGGAAGCGCTGAAGTAAACCCGGTTGGCGGGCTGCACCGAGGCCGCGCCCCCCTCGGAGCCCTCGAGGTGGACCGGGATTCGCTCCCGGCCCTGGTTGTGGCGGGAATAGTAAAAGCGCTCCGGGCCCAAATCGGCATATTGGAGGTTGGCCGGCAGGGTCAAACGGGCGATCGCGTAGGTAACCCGGCTCATGTAGATCGGCCCCCGGTAGCCCTCATGCAGCAACAGGGGCAAACGGCCGAGATGGTCGGCATGGGCATGGGTGATGAAGACCCCCCGCAGAGCCGCGGGGTCAACCTCTGCCGGCCAGGGATAGTTGCGCCCGTCTCCCCCGATGAAGGAACCGACATCAACCAGGTAAAGGTCGCCGGCAAACTCCAGGGCATGCAGCGAGCCGCTGACCGACTCCTGGCCGCCGGAGCCGAAATAAACCACCGGGCCGGGTTCGTCGCTGGGCCCCCCGTAAACTGCCGGTACCCGGACCACCAGCGCCGCCAACAGCAATAGAACCAGCAAGACCGGCAACCGCCAGCCGATTCGGTAAAGATTCTTGTTCATCTCTTCCCTCGCTTCTTTTTGCCCGATAACGCGCCCGGTCGGCCGCGAATTTACAGGATGACATTTTTCCGCCGGGCTTGTCAAACCGGGCCGCATCTCTTGGTTCCCACCGGCTCCGAATCAGGCTTTGTCCTTGACTGTCGAGGCATTTTACGGTTTATTGCCAGCTTTGACCCTAAAGCAATCAACGGCATTCAGCGCCCGAATCGACTCAACATGGAGGAAGCCCGTGGCAGGAGAAAAAATCACCATCAACCAGGACGGTTCCGTCAATATTCCCGACCAACCCATTATCCCCTTTATTGAAGGCGACGGTATCGGCCCGGATATCTGGGCGGCCACCCGCAAGGTGCTGGACGCCGCGGTGGAGAAAAGCTTTAACGGCCGGCGCCGGATCGAGTGGCTGGAAGTCTATGCCGGTGAAAAGGCCAAGGAAAAGACCGGCGAGTGGCTGCCCCAGGATACCCTGAACAAGATTACCGAATACGTGGTGGCGATCAAGGGTCCCCTGACCACCCCGGTGGGCGAAGGCATCCGCAGCTTGAATGTCACCCTGCGCCAGGTGCTCGATCTGTACGCCTGTGTCCGGCCGGTGCGCTACTACCAGGGCGTGATCAGCCCGGTCAAAAGCCCGGAGAAGGTGGACATGGTGATCTTCCGGGAGAACACCGAGGATGTTTACGCCGGGATCGAGTGGCAGTCCGGCACCCCCGAGGCCGACAAGGTGATCAACTTCATCAACCAGGAAATGGGCAAGAACATCCGCCCGGAAAGCGGGATCGGGATCAAGCCGATTTCCGCCTTCGGCACCAAGCGCCTGGTCCGCAAGGCCATCCAGTATGCCATCACCCACAACCAACCCACCGTTACCCTGGTGCACAAGGGCAACATCATGAAGTTCACCGAGGGAGCCTTCCGCAACTGGGGTTACGAGTTGGCCAAGGAGGAATTCGCCGACAAGGTGATCTCCGAGGACGAACTGTGGAGCAAGTACAACGGCAAGCAGCCCGCCGGCCTGATCGTGATCAGGGATCGGATCGCCGATGCCATGTTTCAGCAGATCCTGCTCCGGCCAGATGAATACAGCGTTTTGGCCATGCCCAACCTCAACGGCGACTACATGTCCGACGCCCTGGCCGCCCAGGTGGGCGGGCTGGGAATCGCCCCGGGGGCCAATATCGGCGACGGCTACGCCCTCTTCGAGGCCACCCACGGCACCGCCCCCAAGTACGCCGGCCTGGACAAGGTCAACCCCGGCTCCCTGCTGCTTTCCGGGGTGATGATGCTGGAGTACCTGGGCTGGAACGAGGCAGGGGTTATGATTCAGCGGGCCCTGGAAACCACGATCACCAACAAGACCGTGACCTACGACCTGGCCCGCCAGATGGAAGGCGCCACCGAACTCAAGTGCTCGGAGTTCGCCGACGCCATCATCGCCAACATGTAACGGCCGGAGTAGCGGGCCCAAGCTGTTGTTTTCTCAGTTTGGCGGCTAATGCTGCTCCATGAGCGCCCGGCGGTGCTCAAGACCGCGGCGGCTCCGGTTCCCGCCCGGCCGGAGCCGGTCTTGGTCCGGCCCCGGCCGGCCGCGAAGAATATGGAGAAAAAACCCATGAGCAGCGACAGCAACGATTACGGCTGGGATGAAAGCAGGGGAATCTCCCTGCTGGCCAAGCTCAGAAGCGATCTCAAGCAGGCCATGCGGGAGCATGATGATGATCGCCGCAACACGATCCGCCAGGTGATCAGCGAGTTTCCCAAGCTCACCGTGCCCATCACCCTGGAATCGGGCAAGAAAAGCACCCGGCTCAAAAAGGACGAAGAAATCACCGATGACGACATCCTGGGAGTGATCGCCGGCCTGGTCAAGTCGGAGAAAACCACCCTGGAATTGCAGAAAAAGACCAGCTCGCCCTACCTGGAGATCCTCAACTCCTACCTGCCGCAACCGGCCGGGGCCGACGAAATCCGGGCCTGGATCGCCGCCAACATCGACTTTGCCAGCTTCAAAACGCCGATGCAGGCCATGGGACCGATCATGAAACACTTCGGCAAGAAGGCGGACGGCAATCTGGTCAAAAAAATTCTGGCCGGCCAGAGCGATTAGCGCTTGGTTGCGGTCAGGGCCGCAATAATTTGGTTGAACGATTGGATGGCCAGATCCGCAATCGACATGCTGGCGATCCTGGGCCGGGCTTGCCAGGATCTGCTTTTCCCCCCCTCCTGCCTGGGCTGCCGGACGCCCCTGCCCTCTTCCCAGCCGCCGCTGTTCTGTGACCAGTGCCAGGGACAGCTGCAATGGCTCAAGTCGCCGCTGTGCCCCGGTTGCGGCCAGCCGTGGCCGCCGGGCGCGGGTGGCGATCACTATTGCGGGGCTTGCCTGCAAAAACCGCCCCATTTCAGCCGGGCCCGGGCGGCGCTGCTCTATCATGGCCCGATCCGGGTGGCCATTCAAGCCTGCAAGTATCACGGCGATCTGGCCGGGCTGGCCTCCTTTGCCGCCCTGGCCGGCCGCGCCCCCGCCCGGAACGACGACCTGATCGGCGACCCGACGGCCTGGGATTATATCCTGCCGGTGCCGCTGCATGTCCAGCGCTTGCGGGAGCGGGGCTTCAACCAGGCCCTGTTGCTGGCCCGGGCTTTTTTCCCCGGGGCCAAAGAGCAGATCCGCCCCGACCTGCTCCGGCGCCGGCGCTGGACCGAGCCCCAGACCGGGATGAGCGGCCGCCGCCGGCGCCGGAATCTGCGCGACGCCTTTGTGGTTGACCGACCCCAAGAGCTAAAAAACCGCCGGATTCTGCTGGTGGACGATGTATTCACCACCGGCAGCACCGGCAACGAATGCGCCCGGGTGCTCAAGGCGGCCGGCGCCGCCGAGGTAGCGTTATTCACCCTGGCCCGGGTCCGTTAAAAAACATCTATTTTAAAACCGGTCGGCTCATTGCCGGGCAACTTTGGGACAGAGCGGCAAAGATGAAAATACCCGCAAGAATTTTATTATGAAGATCAACGGCCGCCATTACCGCACCATCTGGCTGGACTCCGCCGACCGGCGGGTGGTCCGGATCATCGACCAGCGCCGGCTGCCCCACGCCCTGGTGGAGGAGGAATTGCGCACCGTGGGCGACTTTTGCCGGGCGATCAGGGAAATGCATGTGCGGGGGGCCGGGTTGATCGGGGCCACCGCCGCCTTCGGG
>NZ_JBIPKI010000065.1:0-9102 GCF_044068515.1 Desulfurivibrio nitratireducens | reverse complement strand
GACCTTCGTGGCGGCGGCGGGCACCTTCGTGGCGGCCGATTTTGCTCTGCTCAAGACGGAGGAAAACCGCTTGCGGGCCGGCCATGAAGAGGAACTGGTCCGGGAACTGGCCGCCAGCCGGGAAGCAACCCGCGGCTTGCTGCAGGCCCAGCTTGACCTGGTGCTGGCCGAAGCCGACGCCCATTACCGGCAGGCCCTGGTCCAACCCTATGAAATGTTGGGAGCGGAAGAACGTTTTCGGATCTTCAATAATAAGAGATAAAACTCTGGCAAATTGCCGGCAACCCGGCCGGGGCCGGGGTTAAAGGAGGCGAGGAGGCGGGATGAGCGGCTTGATTGCCCGGGCGGCGGCGGCGCTGCATGGTTCCCGGTTGACCCTGGCTCTTACCGGGGCCGGAATTTCGGTGGAATCGGGGATTCCCGATTTCCGCAGCGCGGCCGGGTTATGGGCCAGGTACGACCCGGCGGAGTATGCCACGATCGAGGCCTTTCTGCAGGATCCTCGCAAGGTCTGGGCGATGCTCAGGGAGATGGATCAGTTGATTGCCCAGGCCCGGCCCAATCCGGCCCACCTTGGCCTGGCCGAACTGGAGCGGCTGGGCTGGCTGGACCAGATTATCACCCAGAACGTCGACAATCTCCATCAGGCCGCGGGGGCCGCCAGGGTTATCGAGTATCACGGCAATGCCGGCACCCTGTCCTGCCCGGGTTGTGGTCGGAGCTATCGCGCCGCGGCCAAACGCAAAGAGGCGGTCCCGCGTTGCCGGTGCGGCATGGTCCTCAAGCCGGACGTGGTTTTTTTCGGCGAGGATATTCCCGCCGCCGCGCTGGAGCGCTCCTTTCAGCTGGCCTCGGCCGCCGAGGCGCTGCTGCTGGTCGGCACTTCGGCCGAAGTGGCTCCCGCCAACACGATTCCCGTCCTTGCCAAGGAGCGGGGCGCAATCATCATCGAGATCAATCTGGAGCGCACCCCCCTCACCGACTCCCTGACCGATATTTTTCTTGAGGGCCCGGCTGCTGCGACGATCCCCGCCCTGGTGGCCGAACTTAAAAAAATGAAGCCCAAGGCGGGAAACTGATGTCATCGATCTTTGCCCTGCTGGACTGCAACAACTTCTATGTCTCCTGCGAACGGGTTTTCAATCCCGGGCTGGCAGGCCAGCCGGTGGTGGTCCTCTCCAACAACGACGGCTGCGTGATCGCCCGCTCCAACGAGGCCAAGGCCCTGGGCATCGCCATGGGGGAACCCTGTTTCCGTTGCAAAGCCCTGCTCGAACGCCACCGGGTCCGGATCTTTTCCTCCAATTACGCCCTTTATGGTGACATGTCCCGCCGGGTGATGGAGGTGCTGGGAGCTCTTGAGCCCGAGGTGGAGGTTTATTCCATCGATGAGGCCTTCTTTCGCCTGCCCGGGGCTGCCGAGGATACCCTGCGCCGGCTCGGGGGGCGGATCCGCCAGATCATCGGTCAATACACCGGAATCCCGGTTTCCATCGGCTTTGGCGCCACTAAGACCCTGGCCAAGATCGCCAACCGCCTGGCCAAGACAAACCTTGAGTACGACGGAGTCTTTGCCCTGTTGCCGGAAGGTGATATAGCTGCCGTCCTCAAGGGGATTGCCGTCGGGGAAATCTGGGGAATCGGGCCGCGCTCCAGCCGCAAGCTGGCCGGCCGGGGCATCCGCACCGCTTTTGATCTGAGCCGGGCCGACGAAGCCTGGGTCCGGCGCAATCTGAGCGTCACCGGGGTCCGCACCAGCCATGAACTGCGGGGGATCCCCTGTTTCGGCCTGGAGCAAAGCCCGCCGCCGCCGCACTCCCTGGCCTGTTCCCGCTCCTTCGGCACTCCGGTAAGCACCTTGGCCGAGATGCGTGAAGCCACGGTTTCCTACGTATCCCGGGCGGCCGAGAAGCTCCGCCAACAAAGGCTCCAGGCCGGCTGCCTGAGCTTGTATCTGACCACCAACCGTTTCCGGGCCGACCAGTCCCAGTACGCCGCCGGCCGAACCCTGATCCTGGCCGGCCCCACCGCCGACACCTCGGTGCTGATCGCCCAGGCGGTCCGCTGCCTCAAGGAGCTTTTTCGGCCGGGCTATGCCTACCAGAAAGTGGGGGTGATCCTGACCGACCTGATCCCCGCCCGGATCCACCAGGCCAACCTTTTCGTCCCCCCCGGCCGCAACCGCGGCAACCTCCAGCAGGCCCTGGACCGGATCAACCGGATCTGGGGCCGGGACACCCTCCAGTATGCCTCGGCCGGGTTGAGCAAGCCCTGGCACCATAAACAGATGCGCAAATCCCCCTCCTATACCACCAATTGGCAGGAACTCCCTCTTGTCCAGGCGACCGATGGCCGGCGTCGTGATCGGCGGTGATGGGATGGGAAAAAGCTTGCCGGCAAAGCTTGCCGGAGTACATTGTCCCGGCTGGCATGAGCAGTCCGCCCGGCTGCCACATGGTATGCCCCACAGGGCAGGGACCGGGCAGGGCGGCATTGCCTCAAGATTCTGGCCGGCAGACTCAAGCCATGCAGGCGGTCTTGGTTGACGACAGGAGATGGAGTTGATGTTCATCGGTAAGCACTATGGGCCGGCGCAGGGAAACAAAATTCAACAAAAACAGGACCAGCCATGAATGATGCGAGCCAGAACGGGGCATGTTTGGCCGACCGGGAGGCGGCCTCCTTGCGCTTGGCTGCCGTCGGGCGCAAGGAGGAAGCGTTACAGGCGCTTTTTGACCTCATTGTTGAACGGGCCGAGGCCAAGGATTTCGCCAACGCCGAACGGCTGCGGAAACTGCTCTACGATATCGATCCCCTGGCCCTGACCGAGATCGTCCATTCCGGCGAAATCATCGAACAGGAAAAAACCGCCGGGATTGAGCGGGGTCAACTGCAAGCCTGGACCAACCTGCTTGAATTTCTGACCCAGGAGGAATTCAACACCATCTATCATGGGATGGAGAAGCGGGATTATGGTGCCGAGCAGACCATCGTCAGCCAGGGCGCGGCCAACAGCGAACTATATTTTATCAACCAGGGCAGAATCAAGGTTTCCTACCTCAAGGAACAGCGGGAAATTTATATAAAATCTCTCAGCCGGGGCCA
This sequence comes from Desulfurivibrio nitratireducens, assembly GCF_044068515.1. Classification (NCBI taxonomy): domain Bacteria; kingdom Pseudomonadati; phylum Thermodesulfobacteriota; class Desulfobulbia; order Desulfobulbales; family Desulfobulbaceae; genus Desulfurivibrio; species Desulfurivibrio nitratireducens. Next base: position 5,997 of record NZ_JBIPKI010000065.1, on the reverse strand, counting down.
GGTGGCCGGAGAGAATTTTTTTACCCCTTCATTCTGGACCGTCAGCCTGACTGCCCTGACTCCGGTCAATATTGCCGTACTTCCCAAGCAGAAACTTGCCGGTTGGGAAGAAAGGCATCCCGGCCTGGAAGCAAAAATCAGGGACTATTGCCAAAGGTTCAACGACATCGATGAGGTAATCAGAAAAAAAGGCCTGGAACGTCGGGGATCTCGGCGTTTCCCCCTGACCCGCAAGGTGATGGTCCAGATCAGCGACCAGGCGGGAAAAGTTGCCGGCCGGGGGTTCCAAGTGGAATTGGTCGACATTTCCCGGGAAGGTCTAGCCCTGGTGGTCCATATTGCCAAACGGGAAAATGCCCGCCTGCTGTTGGGCCGCAATCTGCAAGTGACATTTCCCGCCGGCGGCCGGCAGCCAAGGTCCTTTGACGGGCTTGTCCTGGCGGTCCAACCGCTCCAGTTGCTGGAAAACATTTTTTCCGTTCATCTTAAACTTAGCAACCGCCTCGACCAGGAAACAATTCAGGCCCTCCGGCAAGAGGGCTGAAGCTGAGGCTGCGGCCCAGGGCTGTGTTAAATCAGGCATGTTCAACAATTTGTGCGTTTTGGTTGGGCGGATCAAGCTCTAGCGGCCGGCGGCAGCCAGCTCGGCCCAGGCGCCGGTGGTTGGGCCAGCGGCGATTTTTGCCTGACAAATAACGAACTTCGACCATTTTTTAGCGATCAGGCGCCATTTGGTTTTTGTTGACATCCCTTATGCCAGTTGCTAAACATTATTCTTTCGGCTTCGCAAAGCCGGAAGCGTGGTTGTGTGTTGTCTTGGGCTGTTGCCCCGGGCGGCAAACCAACTTATCCACCCATCACCGAGGAGAAAAATTATGATGCTCAAGACCTGCTTCAAGCTCGTTACCGGGATCGCGCTGGCTGCCACCGTAATGGTCGGCGGCACCGCGCTGGCTCAGGATCGGACCGGCTGGCCGTCGTCCATCAAGGTCGGCACCGCCTCCCAGGGGGGTGTTTATTTTGTTTACGGAGCCGGTTGGGGCAACCTGGTCCAGGAATTTCTGGGCGTCAACGCCACCGCCGAAGTAACCGGGGGCCCGACCCAGAACATGGCCCTGGTTCACGCCGGCGATCTTGAGTTCGGCATGACCACCATGGGTCCGGGTTATGATACCTGGACCGGAGAAAGCGAGATCGCCCCCGGCGTCAAGATGCAGAACGTGCGGGCCATGTTCCCGATGTATCAGACTCCTTTCCAGATCATCGCCCTTCAGCGCTCGGGCATCTCCAAAGTCGCCGACCTCAATGGCAAGCGGGTGGGCGTAGGCCCGCGCGGCGGGACGGCCGGGTCTTACTGGCCGCGCTATTTCGCCGACCTTGGTCTGAGGGTCAATGTCAGTTACGGTGGCGCCAGCGACCAGGTCGGCCAGGTTCAGGATGGTCTGATCGATGCGTTCGCCTTCGCCGCCGGGGTACCGATTCCCGCCTTCAGCCAGCTCGAGGCCCAGCATCCGGCCAATGTCTTCTCGGTCAACGAGGAAGAGATGGCGAAACTGCTGGCCAAGTATCCCTCCATCAGCCGCTTTGACCTCCCCGCCACCGCCTATCGGAGCCTGGACAAGTCTACGCCCACCATCGCCATGTGGAACTTCGCCATCGCCAGCAAAGATATGCCGGAGAGCCTGGTTTACGAGATCATGAAGGTGGTGCTGGACAACAACGACCGGATGCTGCAAATCCATCGCTCCGCCGTCGAAACCCTGCCTGAAAACATGGTTAACAACGGCTTCATGTGGTTCCACCCCGGCGCCATCCGCTACTACCGCGAGAAAGGTTTTGAAGTGCCCGATCACTTGATTCCGCCCGAAGCCAAAAGCTGAGCTGCATCGGCTGTTCCCCTCCCCCGGGTTCGCCGGGGGAGGGTGATCCGTCCCCATTTTCCCCCCCGTAGATGAGGGCGGGCATATCGTCGGAGAACTATCCCTGATGAGCACCGAGACAACTCAGCCGGGGCGGATTGTTGCCTCGGGTACCGACCAAGCAGATGCTGCCTTCGGTGGCAAGCACCACCTGCCTTCCTGGATAGGATACCTTTTGTTCTGGGCCTGCGTGAGCTACACGGTATTTCACCTGATGGTCCTGAACGTCTATCCCATTGAAACCTGGGCCTTCCGGATCATCCACGTGGCCGGCGGCCTGGTTCTGGGCTATGCCCTGCTGGTCGCGTCGGCGTCGCCGGCCCGGATAAAGCCCGTCCGTTCCAACTTGGAATACCTACCCATGGTGGTCGCCGGAATTCCGGCCCTCTACGCCCTGGGTGCCATCGGCTACGCTTTTCTGCTGCGGCATGGCATGGGGGTGATGAACCCGCCCCCCTGGCTGTTCAAGACCTTCTCCCAGGCCCTGCTGGTCTCGGTGATCCTCGCCATTGTGGCCTCCTGGGTCGCCCGTAAGCGGCGGCGGGCCCTGGACTGGTATTATTTGGCCCTGATCCTGGGGAGCATTTCAGTCTGCGGCTACCTGCTCTTCAATCTCAACGCCATCCAGTTCCGGGCCGGAGTCATGCCGACCCAGCCCGACTACCTGACGGCCCTGGCCGGGGTGTTGCTGATCCTGGAACTCACCCGGCGGGTGGCCGGGATGGCCCTGGTGGTGATTGCCGGGGTTTTTATCGCCTACTCCTTCACCGGCCCCTACCTGCCCGGCTTCCTGCAGCACAGCGGCTATAAATTCGACCGTTTCTTCACCTACATCTATACCGATAACGGCATTTTGGGGCCGACCACGGCGGTTTCGTCCACCTACATCGTGCTGTTCATCACCTTCGCGGCCTTCCTCCAGGCCTCCAAGGTGGGCGACTATTTTGTCAACTTCGCCTTTGCCCTGGCCGGCCGGGCCCGGGGAGGGCCGGCCAAGGTGGCTGTTTTCGCCAGCGGCCTGATGGGGATGATCAACGGGACCTCGGCGGGCAACGTGGTGGCCACCGGTTCGCTCACCATTCCCCTGATGAAACGGGTCGGTTACCGGCGGCGCAGCGCCGCGGCCATTGAAGCGGCCGCCTCCTCCGGCGGCCAGATCATGCCGCCGATCATGGGGGCCGGCGCCTTCATCATGGCCGAGATCACCGGGATTCCCTATACCGATCTGATCGTGGCAGCCCTGATCCCGGCGGTACTCTATTTTGCCTCGGTCTATTTCATGGTAGATTTCGAGGCCAAGCGGGTCGGCCTGCAGGGTTTGCCGGCCCATGAGTTGCCGGTGGTGAGTCAGCTGCTGAAAAAGGCCTACCTCTTTTTGCCGGTGGTTATCCTGATCGTTGCCCTGTTCATGGGCTATTCGGTGATCCGGGCCGGAACCACGGCCCTGGTCAGCGCCATCGTGGTCAGTTGGCTCACCAATCACCGGCTTGGCCCCCGGGGCACCGTGAATGCCCTGGAAGCGGCGGCCAAAATGTCCATCCAGTTGATCGCGGTCTGCGCCTGCGCCGGGATCATCGTCGGGGTGATCGGGCTGACCGGGGTGGGACTGCGCTTCTCTTCGTTGTTGCTGGGCCTGGCCGAAGCCAGCCAGCTCCTCGCGATGTTTTTTGCCATGGTAATCGCCATTCTGCTCGGGATGGGCATGCCCACCACGGCGGCCTACGCGGTGGCTGCAGCGGTGGTCGCCCCCGGCTTGATTCAGATGGGGATCACCCCTTTGGTCGCGCATTTTTTCGTGTTTTATTACGCGGTGATGTCGGCCATCACCCCGCCGGTTGCCCTGGCGGCCTATGCCGGAGCGGCCGTGGCCGGCTCCGACCCCATGCGAACCTCGGTGGCCGCCTTCAAAATAGGCCTGGCCGCCTTTATCGTCCCGTTCATGTTCTTCTACAGTCCATCCTTGCTGATGGTGGGCGAATGGACGGTGGTGGGCCGCACCATGGTGACCGCCCTGATCGGGGTTTACCTGCTGGCGGCCGCGGTGCAGGGGTATTATTTCGGGATTATCGCCAAGCCGTTGCGGCTGGTGCTCCTGGTTGGAGCCGTGGCCATGATCTCGGGCGCCTTTGTGACCGATATGGTCGGCATGACCATCGCGGTGGCATTGTTTGTCTGGCAGCGTAAAATCGCCGCCGGGGCGAAGGGAGATCCCGCGCCCCAATCTTAACCATTTAATCTAATCGCCAGGGAGGTTTCCGTGCCCCACAATAACTATCGCTTCAACTATGACGAGTATGGCAACACCCGGGAAATCGTGGTCCTCAACGAAGGTTTGGGCGTTTGCGACAATTCCTTCACCAATAAGGGTACCACCTTTACCATGGAGGAGCGCGACCGCTTCGGCCTCCACGGCGTCCTGCCGCCCAGTGTGCGGACCCTGGATCAGCAAATCGAAAACAGCCGCCTGGCCATCGAGCAAAAGAGTACCGATATTGAAAAGTTCATCTACATCCGCTCGCTTTTCGACCGCAACGTCACCCTGGCCCATGCCTTTATCGCCAGCGATATAGAGCGCTACCTGCCCATAATCTATACCCCCACCGTGGGCGAGGCCTGCCGCCATTACTCTTCCATGTTCCGCAAGGCCCACGGTCTCCATTTTTTCCCCGGCAATATCGATCGGGCCCGGGAGATTCTCCGCGGCTTCGTTGATCGCCAGATCCGGGTGGCGGTGGTCACCGACAACCAGGGAATCCTCGGCATCGGCGACCAGGGGGTGGGGGGCATTGCCATCTGCGTGGGCAAGCTGATGCTCTATACCCAGGGGGCGGGGATCGCTCCCTGGCATTGCCTGCCGATTTCCCTGGACGTCGGCACCGACAACCAGACCTTGTTGAGTGACCATAATTATCTGGGCTGGCGCCACCCGCGGCTCAAGGATGGAGAATACATCGAGTTCGTCCAGCGTTTTGCCCGGGCTTTCAAGGAGGTGTTCCCCCAGGCCCTTTGCCAGTGGGAGGACTTCTCCAAGCAGAACGCCTTTGCCATCCGTGATACCTATCTCCACGAACTGGTTTCCTTCAACGACGATATCCAGGGAACCGGGGCCATTACCCTGGCCGCTATCATCTCGGCCCTGCGGGTCAAGCGGGAGAAACTGACCGACCAGGTTTACCTGATTCACGGGGCCGGGGCCGGCGGTATCGGAATTGCCGAGCAGATCGAAGCTGCTATGCTGGAAGAAGGGATTTCTTCCTCGGCGGCCCGAGCCCGGATTTTCACAGTGGACAGCCGGGGGCTGGTCACCACCGATCGGCGCCTGGAACCCTACAAGGAAAAGTTCGCCAAGGATCCGGCCGAGTTGTCCTGGATGAAGGAGGCGGCGGATGCCTCGCTGCTCAACGTGGTGAAGAAGGCCGGCGTCACGGTACTGATCGGTACCTCCGGGCAACCGGGCTGTTTCGATCAGGAACTGGTGCGGGCGATGCTGGCCAATACAGACCGTCCGGTCATTCTGCCCCTGAGCAACCCGACCATTCAAAGCGAAGCCCGGCCCGCCGACCTCGACCAGTGGAGCAGCGGCCGGGTGCTGGTGGGAACCGGCAGTCCCTTTGCCCCCCTGGTTCGCGACGGCCGCACTATCCGGGTGGGGCAGTGCAACAATGCTTTCATCTTCCCCGGCGTCGGGTTGGGGGTACTGGCCTCCGGCGCCCGCGAGGTTTTGCCCCAGTTCTTCACGGCGGCGGCCCGGGCGGTAGCCGATCAGGTGCCGGCCGTGGATCTCGAACAGGGAGTCTTGCTGCCCCTGGTTCAGGACCTGAAGGCCGTGAGCCGGGAAGTAGCCGTCGCGGTGGGGAAAAGCGCCATTGAAAACGGAGTGGCCGGCCCCTGTGCCTTCAGCACATTCCAGCATGAAGGCGATCCCGAACGGTTGATGCGCCTGATCGACGGCATGCGCTGGCAGCCTCGCTACCTGCCCCTGGTACCGGGTTGAGGATAAGGGGGTTCCAAACTCCGAGACTGCGGTAAACCAGCCAATAATCCCCAGCGGGAACGCGCCGTTCATGGTGCGTTCCCG
>NZ_JBIPKI010000064.1:0-9960 GCF_044068515.1 Desulfurivibrio nitratireducens | reverse complement strand
GTCGTGTGGGCATCAGGTTTCCAGTTATTCGTTATCCTGGCCGGTTGAGCGCGGCATCCCGTTAGGGGGCCATTCTTCTCCGGTCAGGGCTGATTGCCAGGGCTTATTTAGCGACATCCCAATTATCCTCCAGTTCCAAGCAAAGGGGGCAATCGCGACAAACAGGACAGCAACGAATGCGGCCCCCCGGCGGGGCCGGCGGCGGAGCACGCCCGGCGGCATGGCCGCAGTTCTCGCCAATTCAGCCGCGCTTAAAGCTTTGGCCGGGTTGGTCCCGCCGGCGGCGCTTTGCTTGGCGGGTTGGAGGCAGGGACCGCGCCCCCCAGATAAAGTTGCCCCCGGCTCCGATAAAAATCCAGCAGGCGCTTGGCGATGAGCGGCAGCAGGCCCAGCAGGGCGAAGGCCAGCAGCAGGCGCGGCGAAAAAATCCCGGCCGGGGAAGTCAGGCGGCCGAGTTCATTGCCGGCGTTGACGAAAACCAGGGTGCCCGGCAGCATCCCCAGTTGGGAAATCCAGTAGTAGGTGCCCAGGCGGATGGAGGTCAGCCCCATAACCAGATTGATGGCGAAAAAGGGCACGGCTGGAATCAGGCGGAGGGAAAAGAGATAGAACGCGCCCTCCCGCTCCATGCCCCGATCGACGGTGGCCAGCACCAGGGGAAAACGGGCCCTGACCGGATCGCGCAACAGGTAGCGACTTAAAGCGCAGGCCAGGGTGGCGGCGATGGTGCTGGCAAATGAGACTACCACCGTCCCGGCCAGCACCCCGAAAACCGCTCCGGCCAACAGGCCCAGCAGGGCCCCGCCGGGCAGGCTCAGCCCTACCAGCACCAGGTAAATCAGGAAAAAGCCGACCAGGGCAAGCAGCGGCCGTTGCTGGTAAAAATCCTGGGCCTCGCCTTGGTAACCCTTGATGGCCTCGAAGTTCAGATAGCTGTGGAGATCCAGCAGAAAAAAAACGCCGGCCAGCAGCAGTAAAGCCAGCACCAGGGCGATTTTTTGTCGCGAAAAATTAACCAATTTCAGCATCCGGGAGAAAGCTGGGCAGAGCCAGGTCAAGAATGCCAGGGTAAAGGGAACCGGTACAGGGGCTTCGCTCCCCGACCGGCAAGCGGCAATTTAGCCGCTGACGGGGCTTAACCCTATGTTCCAGGCCGCCCCGGCAATCTTGCTCCCTGTTTCTCCGGGCCTTGCATCAGCTATAAGATTTAGTTTAGGATTTGGGCACGGTTTCATAGGGCCACTCGCGCAGGCCTTTTTCAAGAATATAGATCCTTTTCCCGTCGATGCCCTGGGCGGTGTAATAATCCACGGTGCGGCGGGCGCCGCCCCCGCCGCCGGGACAGACGATGATGATGTCGTCGCTGCCGGCGCTCAGGGCCTCCAGCCCCTTGTCAAGCCGGGCCCGTTCCTCGGGGGTCTGGGTCGGATAGGCGTTGGTTTCGATGGAACCGGGAATATGGCCCTTGGCGAACTTGTCCGCCGGGCAGATGTCCAGCAGAACCAGGGAATCCCCGGCCTCCAGGCGCTTGTTCAGTTCAGCGGCGCTGATGTACTGATAGCCCCCGCTGAAAAAGGAAAAAAAGGCCAGGGCGCTGCCGGCCCACAACACCATCATCAGAGTCAAACCCGCGATCAAATACCTGTTCATTGCTGCCTGCTCCCTGTTCATTGATGCGCGGCGGCCCTGCCCACCGGCATTTGGCCGGGGGCGGCCCACCTGCTTGAAAATTGGGGAACGGCCCGGTTAAGATCCGGCGCCGCTCCCGGCCCCATGGTTGTTGTCCGGCCGCCAGCCGGCTGGTTCCGAGCGACCCGCTCGCCCCCTCTCCGGTCCAAGGCCTACCCAACCGGGTTGGCGCGACTCCGTGCCAACCGCAACAAAAACTAACCGCCGCGCTGGTCAAGGTCAAATAGATAGTATGGATATTCTATAATGATTAGAATAGACAAATCCGATACAAGCCGCCGGGTCGGGCGGCAATTTTCCCGCACCGTCGATGGCCGCAGCTCGAGCCGGAAAAACCGGGCCCCGGCAAGCGGCAGGCTTGACAGTTGCGGGACCGGGGGCTAGTTTGAGTCCGATTGACTACCGCGACAAAAGGGGAAACCTGCCAGCAATGTCGGAACACGCGCCCACCATCGACCCCGCCGCCCCCGCTCGGAGCAGTTCGGGGATCGCCCTGCACTGGCTGCTGCGCCTGCGCTGGTGGGTGATCGCCTGCCAGATCCTGCTGGTGGCGGCGATCATCCTGCTTTTCCAGGTGGCTGTGCCCCTGGCGGTGCTGGGCCTGATCATCGCCTTTGCCATCGGCAGCAATCTCTATTTTCACTACCTGGTCCGGGTCAAGGGCGGGGTCGGGGAGCGGGCGGTCATCGTGGTGATGTTCTTCGATGTCCTGCTCTTCACCGCCCTGCTCTACGCCACCGGCGGCCCGATGAACCCCTTCACCTTTCTTTACCTGGTCCATATCTCCCTGGGGGCCATCCTCCTGCGACCCCTGTGGGCGACGATCCTGGCCGGCTTCGCCATCCTGGCCTATGCCGCCCTCTTTCTGCTGCCCCTCTATACCCCGTCCCGGGACCTCGGCCTGGTCTCCCTCAACACCATCTTCGCCCCCTGCCACGTGGAATCCGAACAGGTTTTCCTCTTCGGGCGCGAGGTTTCGCCCCATCTTCAAGGGATGTGGGTAGCCTTCGCGGTCACCGCCTTTTTCATCGTTTTCTTCGTCGGCCAGGTTTACAAGGCCCTGGAGCGCCATGCCCGCACCCTGGCCAACCTGCGCGAGGAGCAGCGCAAAACGGAAAAACTCGCCTCCCTGGCTACCCTGGCCGCCGGCGCCGCCCACGAACTGGCGACCCCGCTGGCCACCATCGCCGTGGCGGCCGGGGAAATGCGCCATCAGTTGCGGAGCGACCCCCTTTTGGCCGCCCCCGCCGGCGCCGTCCAGCCCGCCGCCGAGTTGCTGGAAGACCTGGAGCTGATCCGGGAACAGGTTGAGCGCTGCCGGGAGATCCTCTACCAGATGGGGGCCGACGCCGGCGAACATCTGGGCGAGGAGGCCGGCGAATTCACCGTCGAGGAGGCAGTAACCCAGGCCCTGCGCAGTTTCCAGGCGGCAGAGCGCCGGCGGATCATGGTGGACAACCAGGTGGCGGACCTGAAAATCAAAATGCCCCTGCGCACCCTCGGCCGGGTGCTTCGCGGCCTGCTGAAAAACGCCTTGGAGGCCTCGCCGGCCGGCGCTCCGGTGGAGTTGCGCTGTGGGCGCGATGAGCAGTTTCTGATTTTCACCGTGCGGGACCAGGGGGCCGGCATGGACCCGGCCACCCGCCAGCGGGCCGGTGAACCCTTCTTTACCACCAAGGAGGTCGGCCAGGGAATGGGCCTGGGGCTGTTTCTGGCCAAAACGGCGGCCGAGCACTTCGGCGGCGGCCTCAGCCTGGATTCGGCGCCGGGCCGGGGCAGCACCATCCGCCTTCGTTTTGCCCTGGGGAGGATAAGCAACGCACATGGAAGATAAGCAACGGAAAATTCTGCTGGTCGACGACGAAGAGGCCTTCCGCCAAAGGCTGGCCAAGGCCTTTGTCCGGCGGGGCTTCACGGTTTTTGAAGCCGGAGGCTGCGACACCGCCCTGGCCATCATCCATGGGGAAAAACCGGCCATGGCGGTGATCGATCTCAAGATGCCGGACAAATCCGGGCTGGAACTGGTGGCCGCAGCCGCCCGGCTGCCCGATGCGCCGGCCATGGTGGTCCTCACCGGCTACGGCAGCATCGCCACCGCCACCGAGGCGATCCGCCTCGGCGCTCTTTCCTATCTGCCCAAGCCGGCCAACGTGAATGATATTCTCCAAGCCTTCAGCCGCCAACCCGGCCTCGATCTGGCTCCATCGGAGGAGGAATTCACCGCCCCTTCCCTGGCCCGGGCCGAATGGGAACACATCAACCGGGTTCTCAACGACTGCGGCGGCAACATCTCCAAGGCCGCCCAGCGCCTGGGCCTCTACCGCCGCACCCTGCAAAGAAAACTCCAGAAAAACCCGCCCAAAAACTGATTATCGGCCCTGGCAAGGGGATCCACGAGTAAACCTGCAGAATGACAAAGGCAAGGCCAAGGCATACCAGGTCAGACAGATTCTGCGGGCTATCGAGAGGTTGCAAGATGAAAACAATTAAAGAAGATCACTACACCTACCGGGTGACCTGGTCCGAAGAGGACCGGGAATACGTCGGACTCTGCGCCGAGTTTCCCAGCCTGAGTTGGCTGGCTTCATCCCCCGAAAAGGCGCTCCGGGGAATCCGCGGCGTGGTGGCGGAGGTGGTTGCCGACCTGGAAAAAACCGGTGAGACCGTGCCCGAACCTTTAGCCGGCCGGCGGTTCAGCGGCAAATTCATGGTCCGGGTTCCCCCCGAAGTCCATCGCCAACTTGCTATCCAGGCAGCCGAAGCCAAGGTAAGCCTCAACCGGCTGGCCACGATCAAGCTGACCCATTAACCGCTCCGCTCAGAGGCCATTGAGCAGTTTGACCACCGGGAGCTGATCCCAGAACTCGATGATGTTGAAACAGGCCAGGTCCTGTTCGATCCGGAAGATATTGGCCAGCGGCACCCCCAGCAAATGGCAGAGGATCACCCGGTTGATCCCGCCGTGGGCCACCAGGGCCAGGTTCTGCCCCCGGTGCCGGTCGAGGATCGCCGTCAGGGCGGCTTCGGCCCGGCGAGCCACCCCCAGGGTTGTTTCGCCGCCGGGCGGGGCAAAATTAACCGGATCGGCAGCCCAGGCCGCGAAGGCCTCGGGCCAAGCCTTTCTGATATCGCTGAAACTCAGCCCTTCCCACTCGCCGAAATCACGTTCGCGCAGATCCCGCGCCACCACCGGCTCCAGCCCGTGGGGGGCGGCGATATATTCGGCGCTGTTAAGGGCCCGGATCAGGGGCGAACAGTAAACCGCGTCGAGGCCGGTTCCCCCTGCCAGGTCCGATTCGGCATGCACCGCCCGCAAGTAGCTGTGCCGGCGGGCGCTGAGCAAATCGGCCAGGTAGTCCCGCAGGCGGCCGGCGGTCCGCCGCACCTGCTCGTGGCCGCGGGCCGACATCGCCACATCCAGGCTCCCCTTGTAGCGGGGAATCTCCGCCCCTTCCGTTTCACCATGCCTCACCAGGCAGAGAGTCGTAACCATAGCAGCACCAAAAAGAGAAAGAGGATTTCGGCCAGTTCATTGAGGGCGCCCAGGTTGTCCCCGGTCAGGCCGCCGAAGCGGCGCCGGCAAAGGGCCGTTGCCGCCCGGCCGCCCAGGTAGATCAGCAGCGGCAACAGGGGATAGAACAGGAAGTAATAACGGGGCAGGTAGCCGGGCAGCAGCAGGCAAAGGGCCAGCAGCGGCAAAGCCAGGCTGATGCAGGCCCAGATCACTTCCCGCCGCCCCACCGCCCCGAGAAAGAGGCGGCCCAGGCCGTCGGGCCGGGCCGGCAGCGCCCGGGGCATGGCGACCACCATCGCCCATTTGCCCACGGCCGGCAGCAGCAGCAGGCTGGAATAATAAATGGCGTAAGAGGCGTGGGAAAGGCTCTGGAGGGCGAAGAACTTGAACCCCAGGGCAAAAATTATCGCCAGCAGGCCCATGGCCCCGATGGCCGAATCCTTCATCGCCGCCAGGCGACGCTCCCGGTCCCGCTGGGGATCGCCGCCGGCCTTGACCGCCAGGGCATCGAAGGTGTCGGCCAGGCCGTCGAGGTGAAAACCGCCGCTGACCAGAACCAGGGCCAGCAGCACCAGCCACAGGGCCAGGTCGGGATGAAAAAGCTGGCCGGCCAGCACCTCGACGGCCACCAGCAGCAGCCCCTGCAGCAGCCCCACGGCGACAAAGCCCGCCGCGCTGCGGGTAACCTCCGCCTCGGTCATCATCCGCCGGCCGCCGGGCCAGGGCAGAATGGTCAGAAAGCGGCCGGCCGCCAGGATATCCTTCAACAAGCAACTCACCTCTTTTTAAGGTTCAAGGGCGGGGCGGGTTCAAGGCTCAACTTGCACCTTGAACCTTTGGGCCACCATGGCCAGGGCCGCGCCGCCCAGGCCCAAACCGGCCATCAGCAGGGCCAGCTCCCCCACCCCCAGGCGACTGTCCAGGATCACCCCGGCGAACAACGGGGCGAGGGCGGTGGCTATAATGATCGCCGCATGGACCAGGGAACGAATCGCCCCCAGGTGGAGCACCCCGTAACGGTCGGCCCAGATGGTGCCCCCGGCGGTGGTGGCCAGGCCGATGCTGATTCCCAGCAGGCCCAGATAGCAGAACGGCACCCAGGAACCGGCGAAGGCGGCCAGCAGGACCTGGCCGGCGGCCATGGGCAGCAGGGCCAGGGGCAGGGCCCGGGCGGCGCTGAGCCGATCCACCAGGGGACCGGCGATTACCAGGGTGGCGAAATGGCCCAGGGCGAAGACCACAAAGGCCCCGGCCAGCAATTCCAACGCCCAGCCCCGCTCCTCGGCGATGGCCGCCTGATGAAAAAGCACGGCGGTGGCGACGAAGGGGGTGGCCAGCACGGCCGGCAGCAGGAAATAAAACCCCCGATCCCGCAGCACCTCGGTTCGGGTGAACTGCCGGACCTTGCCTCCCGGCCCTTGGGCGGCGGTCGCCACCGGCGGCGCTTCCCGGCTCAAAAAGCGCAACAGGGGCAGTATCAGCAGGAGCAGAACCAGGGCGGCCGCCAGCCAGGGCCAGCGCCAGTCGCCGCGGGCGATCAGGAAGATCGCCGCCGGCGGCAGCAGGGCCTCGGCCAGGGGAATGCCCCCGGCGGCCAGGGCTACCGCCTTGCCGCGGGCGGCGGCAAAGTAACGGGCGGCGGTGGTCATGCCCAGGTGGGCGATAAAGCCCTGGCCGCCGAAGCGGATCAGGACAAAACCCAGGCCCAGCACGGCCGGACCGGGGGCCAGGCCGATCACCAGACAGCCGGCGGCCAGCACCAATACGGCCAGCTTCACCGCCCGGCCGAGTTCCCAGCGGTCGGCCAGGGAGCCGAAGCGGAACAGCAGCCAGGCGGCCAGCACCGTGGCCCCGCTGTAAAGGGCCCCGTAAGCGGTATGGGAGAGGCCGAAGGCGGCCCGCAGTTCGCCCCCGAAAGCGGAAATGAAAAAGGTCTGGCCGAAACCGGAGGTCGCCACCGCCGCCAGGGGGAAAAGAGCCAGGCGGGGATGGACGGTAAAAAGTTCGGCAAAACCGCGCATAAAAAGCCTGAGCACCCGTTCCTCACCCTGCCCCGGCCGGGGCCATCTCAAGTTCGTCCCTAAACACCGCCAGCATCAAGTTAACAGGTTCATTCCGATCCTTGCCGCTCCCGGCCCCCCAATTCCGAGGCGATGATGGCGGCGGCGGCGCTGAGTTCGTCGGCCGAGAGGTGGTTGGTGACCGAAAAACGGAGGCGGGCGCTGCCGGCCGGCACCGTGGGCGGCCGGACCGCGGTGGCGTAGATGCCCCTTTGCCGCAGGCGGTCGGCGGCCTGCAGGGCCGCCTTGCTGCCGCCCACGGTCAGGGGGATGATTTGCGAGGGCCCCAGGTCGGCTTCTATCCCCCCCAGCTTGAGACTGTTTTTGAAAACTTCCACCCGTTGCCACAACTCCTGGCGCAACTCCGGCTCCGTCGCCAGCAGGGCGACGGCGGCCAGGGCGGCGGCGGTGGTGGCCGGCGGCAGGGCGGTGGCAAAGATGAAGCTGCGGGCCCGGTTGATCAGAAAGGCGATCATCTCCCGCCGGGCGGCGACATAGGCCCCGTAACCGCCCAGGGCCTTGCCCAGGGTGCCCATGACCAGGTCGACCCGGTCGGCCAGGTTGGCCGCCGCCAGCAGGCCGGCCCCGTTGGCCCCGAAAAGTCCGGTGGCGTGGGCCTCGTCCACCAGCAGGCGGCAGTCGTAGCGCTCCTTCAGGGCCACCACCTCGGCCAGGGGGCAGAAATCCCCATCCATGCTGTAGAGGGACTCGACCACGATCAGGGCCTCGTTCTTGCCCCGATGGCGCTTGAGAAGGTCTTCCAACTGGTTGCAGTCGTTATGGGCAAAGCGGTGCAGGGCGGCCCCGGCAAGGCGGCAGCCGTCGTAAATGCTGGCGTGATTGAGGCGGTCGGAAAAAACCACGTCATGGCGGCCCACCAAGGCCGGGATGATCCCGATGTTGGCCAGATAGCCGCTGCCGAAGAGCAGGGCCGCCTCCTGGTCCTTGAGGGCGGCCAGGGCCGCTTCCAGCCGGCGATGCAGCTCGAAATTGCCGCTCATCAGGCGGGCCGAACCGGCCCCGGTGCCGAAACGGCTCAGGGCTTCGGCCGCTTCCACCAGCAACAAAGGATGGCGGGTCAAGCCCAGGTAATCGTTGGAAGAAAAGTCGAGCAGGTCTTCCTCGCCGGCAAAGCGCACCCGGCCCCCGTCGGGATGTTCCAGAACCGGCAGCCGGCGCAAATTGCCCGCTTTTTCCTGCCGGGCCAAAAAATCCGTGATATCCATCAATTACCTCTTTTAGTGTTCAAAATTCAAGCTGCCGGGATAGTCTGGTTCAGGCCGGTCAGGGTTTGACAGCCGGCCCTGGCCACCGGACCGGGTTGGGCCTGACCGCTAACTCGGCCCGGCAGCCGCAGGCGCCTGGGCCACCCTGCTCCCGGCCCAGACTAAATCCATAAAGACGCCATCTCGGCGGCGAACTTGCGGTCGGCCTCGACGCTGCGGCCTTTCTGGGTCAGGTAGCCGCCGATCATCATGCCGTCGGCCCCGGCCAGGAAGGCGGCGGCCAGGAAGTCCTGGAGGGCGACCTCGCGGCCCCCGGCCAGGCGGATGCAGATCCCCGGCAACAGCAGGCGATAAAGGGCGATGGAGCGGATGATTTCCCGTACCTCCAGGGGAGGAGTCTCGGCCAGGGGAGTGCCGGGCAGAGGAATCAGGATGTTGAGCGGCACCGAATCCACGGCCAGTTCGCGCAGGTCCAGGGCCATATCGATCCGGTCATCTTCCGTTTCCCCCAGGCCGAAAATTCCGCCGGAACAGACCTCCAGGCCGGCCTGCTGGGCGGCCCGGATGGTGGCGACCCGGTCGGAATAGCTGTGGGTGGTAGTCATCCGGGGGAAAAAGCGTTCCGAAGTTTCGAGGTTGTGGTGATAGCGGCTCATGCCCGCCGCCTTGAGCCGCTCCAGGGTGGCCCGGTCGAGAATCCCGAAGGAGCCGCAGACCCTGATCCCCACCCGCCGGCGGATCGCGGTGATGGCCGCCGCAACCGGCTCCACCTCCGCCTCCGGCAGGCCCCGGCCGCTGGTGACCAGGGAAAAGCGGGTAGCTCCGGCCTCCCGGGCGGCCCGGGCGGCAGCCACGATTTCCTCGCTGTCCTTGAGGGGATAGATCGGCGCTGCGGTCCGATAATGCCCCGACTGCACGCAGTAACGGCAATCCTCGCTGCACTTGCCCGACTTGGCGTTGATAATGCTGCAAAACGAAAAAGCCTGCCCCCGTTGGGCCAGCTTCACCGCCGCCGCCCGGGCCACCAGTTCCGCCGTGGCCAGCCGGCGCAGTTCGCCAATTTCCTCAGGACCGAGCATAATAGTCCTCCATCTTCAGTTTCAGGATTCAAGGTCCAACTTGCAAGATTAACAGATTCAAGGGGCAAGAGACAAGGGGGAGGAGGTAAAGCGGCAGCACCGGTGCAGCCTCCGCACGGCGTGACAAAATCCCAACCAACCAGTTCTTCACAGCTAAACGGGCCGTAGTGGGCCAGGTTGCAGCAAGCAGGCCGGCGAAGCATAGTGTGCTATGTGAGCCGGGCTGATCGCCGCAAACTGGCGCGCTACGGCCCGTTTAGCGGAGGCCGAAGATGCCGCCCTTCTTTTTGACAAAGGCCGGGGCTCGGCCTTCCCGGCGGCCGGGGCGGGGGGGGCGCACCTTTTTGGGTCGATCTTCGCCCCCTTGAGGTACAAGCCGCTCTCCACCAGGT
>NZ_JBIPKI010000063.1:0-10564 GCF_044068515.1 Desulfurivibrio nitratireducens | reverse complement strand
CGACCAGCGGGACAGCAGGCCCAGCAGGGCTCCCAGGGGACATAGATAGCGGCACCAGAAGCGGCGCTCGTAGAGATTGAGGGCCAGGAGGCCCAGGAAAAGCAAACCGATCAGCACCGCCTGGCTGAAAAAGGCTTGCTGGAAAGGCAGGACGGTATCCCCCAGCAGGCTGTAAATCCGTTCCGAAATCGCCGTCAGCCCCCGGATGTCGCTGTAATAAAGGGCGTCGAACAAGGCGCTGGTGCCGTAGCTGAAGGCCGGGTAGATGCTGACCGAGAGCGAACGGATCAGCAGGGAAATCGGATCGAGCAGGCCGGCCTGCTGGGAGCCCATGGCGGCCAGGGCCAGCAGCACCACCAGGATATAGTACTTGTACTTGAGCCAGGCCGGATGCCGCACCATGGCCCGGGCCCGCGTGCCGGCCAGGCTGACCAGGTTGTGCAGGGTGCCGAAAGGACAGATCCAGCCGCAGAAAATCCTCCCCAGCGCCAGGGTCAGCAGCACCAGGATCAGGGAGAGAAAGAAAGCGATGGGGGCGCTATGGGCGCTGAGCAGGGTGGTCAGCAGAATCAGGGGATTGAAGTCGAGAAAGAGCCGAACCGGCCAGCCCAGTTCATCGGCCCCCTTGCCCTCGGTTTCCAGGAAGAGAAAGAGGAAAAAGAGCAGAAACAGCCACTGGGAAATGATCCGCAGGCGGCGCAGGGAAAAGATTTTGCGGTAATCCATCGACAATGTCTTGGGCTGTGGCCGTCCGGGCGGGGCGGGATGCCCCCTGCCGGCCTGCCGTTAAAAACCGCTTCCGTCGCGGTTGAATCCCGGGCCCGGCCGGCAAGAGGCGCCGGCCGTTGCCGGTTCAGGCGGCCAGGACGAGCTCTTGGATCTTGAGCTTGTTCAGGTCAGCTTCACCCACTCCCAGCCGGGCCGCCTCGCGGACGTAGCCCAGGTCGCTGCCCCGCAGATTGAAGAGGGTCGCGCCTAAAGAGTCGGCGGCGACCTGGTCGGTGCCGGCGATGATTACCTTGGGGTAGCGGACATCGTCGAGGCTGCCGCCCTGGGGTCCGTTGGCCACCAGAATCCGCACCGCGTCGATCACCGTCAGGCTGGGTTTGACAAAGGCCGCCATCTCGGCCAGGGCCAGGTCGATGCGTTGGTGAATCCGGCTGCGGTTGCCGCCCATGATGCCCATCCAGTTCTTGATCCCCATGGTCAGCCGGGCCAGGCCGTGGTGCTTGGCGATGGGCACGTTGATCAGCGCGTCGGCCTCGATGGCCTCGGTGTAAATGGGCCAGGTGCCCAGGACTTCGCCGCCGATCCGCATATCCCGGAAACGGCGGTCATCGACGTATTTCAGTTCCACATTGCCCAAGGGTTGCAGGGCGGCGGCGATGCCGCTCTGGACATAACAGCGGCGGGCGTCGTTGACCGTGCGGTCGAAAACCTTGACCTGACGGGCCCCGGCCTCCAGGCACATTTCCGCCAGCGCCGCCAGCACCTCCGGGTTAGTGGTGGCCGCCAGCTCAGGGGTGCGGTCGAAGGCGATGTTGGGCTTGAGCACCACGATATCGCCCCGGCTGACAAAACGGCCCATGCCGCCCAGGGCCTCGACGGCGGCCCGGGTGGCGGCCCGGGGTTCACCCCCCTTGGTCATCACCAGGTCCGGGGAGTCGGCGGCCCGGCCCTGCCGCCACAGGGTGTCAATGGCGGTGGGGACCAGCAGGGCCCCGCCGGCAACCGTTGATTTGCGGATGAAGCTGCGCCTGTCCATGGCTGGCGTCTCCTGTAAATTGTCCATAACCGTCTGGTGCCCGGACCGATAAACCATTCGACCCAGCCTAGCCGACAAACCGTCCGGTTGGCAAGTCCGGCCGTGATTTTTTTGCCGGAATCCCGACCTCCGCCGGCAGGTCGTAATGCTTGTTCCGGGGAGGGAAATGGTTTATTTAGAGGGGATGAATTCCAGCGCTGCTTATCCGATATTTCTCGGGGAAGAATCCAAGGTCGGGGTTGCTCCCCAAATTGCCGTGATTTCCGCTCCCCTGGCCAAGACCCTGAGCTGGGGAGGAGGGACCGAGTTCGGTCCCCGGGCGATCCTGGATGCCTCGCCGGCCCTGGAGGTTTTCGACGATGAACTTCTCCAGGAAACCGTCCAGGCCGGCATTATTACCCGACCTCCCCTGGCCCTGGCTGATTGCGACCTGGCCGAGGCCTGCCAACGGGTCCGGGCGGCGGTGGCCCAGGAACTGGCCGCCGGGCTTTTTCCGGTCCTGCTGGGCGGCGAACACACGGTAAGCGGCCCGGCGGTGGCGGCCCTGCGAGACCAATATCCCGATCTTCACGTGGTCCAGGTGGATGCCCATCTCGATCTGCGCGCCAGCTATGACGGCACCCCTCTGAGCCACGCCTGCGTGATGCGGCGGGTGGTCGAACTGGGAGTGCCCTTCAGCCAGGTGGGGATCCGCTCCTTTTCCGGCGAGGAGTGGCAACTGGTCCGGGAGCGAGGCTGGCGCCCCTTCACCATGGCCCGGATTCACCAGGAAGCCGACTGGCTGGAGCAACTGCTGGCGGAAATCAGAGGACCGGTTTACCTGACCATCGATGTCGATGGCCTGGATCCGGCGATCATGCCGGCCACCGGCACGCCGGAACCCGACGGCCTTTCCTGGCGTCAGGTCACCGCCTTGACCCGGGCCCTGGCCGCCGGCCAGCACGGCCTGGTGGGGATGGACGTGGTGGAATTGGCCCCCCGGCCCGGCTTCGAACACGCCGCCTTCACCGCCGCCAAGCTGATTTACCGCACCCTGGGATATATGGCAAAGGCCCGCCGGTTATCAATCACCAAGGAGTAGCAGCATCATGGTTGCAGAGGAATTTTTTGATTGTCAGCAGTGCGGTTACTGCTGCCAGGGCGAAACCACGGTTTCCCTGGACCGGCAGGACCAGGAGCGGCTGAGCGCCCATCTGGGCCTGCCTTTCGCCGAAGTCAAACGCCTTTATCTGCGGATTACCGGCAACACGGTCCAGATGAAAACCGTCGACGGCCATTGCATTTTCTATGACAACGGCTGCACCATCCACCCGGGCAAACCCTGGCGGTGCCGCCAGTGGCCCCTGCATCCCAGCATGATTGACGATCCCGCCAATTTCGCGGTGATTACCGGTTCCTGCCCGGGCTTCAAGGCGGGCCTCTCCCACGAAGAATTCCGCCGCAAAATGAAGAATGCGTCTTGAACTGCTCTTTCCCGGCAAGACCAGGGAAGCATACCTGGCCCGGGGCATTGATGATTTTGCCGGCCGCCTGCGGCGCTATGTCGAAATAACCATCAAGGCGGTCAAGGCCCCCAAGCCGGGCCGCGGCGATGATGAAGCCCGGCTGGTCCGGGAGGAGGGGAGGCTGCTGCTGAGCCGGGTGGCGGCCGATGCTTTTCTGGTGGCCCTGGACCCCGGCGGCCGGCTGGTTGATTCCCCCCAACTGGCCGAGTTGCTGGCCCGCTGGGAGGAGCAGGGCCGTGCGCGCCTGGTTTTTGTTCTGGGCGGCCCCTTAGGCTTGGCCCCGGAAGTTCTGGAGCGGGCCGACTTCACCCTGTCGCTTTCGCCCCTGACCTTCACCCACGAGATGGCCCGGCTTTTGCTGCTCGAGCAGCTTTACCGGGCCTGGACGATCCGGCAGGGCACCGGCTATCATAAATAAGCCGCCCGCCGCTTTTCCCTGCGTTCCCCGCCGGCTCCGGTCAGCCAAGGCTAACCCTGAAAAACCTCTCTGCCAAGGATCCTTCGCCGATGACCAAACTCCCGCACACCATGCCCCTCTGGGTGATCTACAGCGCCATGACCCTGGGCCTGCTGGCCGCCGTGGCCTTTCGCCTGCTGACCATCGTCGATGTCTTCAGCCCCGCCCTGGTCCGGCCCCTGTGGTATTTCGGGGTTTTCGGCTACATTTTTTTCTTTGCCTACCGCTATTTCATCACCGAAAAACGGCGGCGGGCCATCATGGCCAACCGTCTGCTGGAAAAGCTCAACAGCGGCCGGGAACTGGAGTATGATGACCGGGTGCTGATTACCTACGTGCTTTCTTCGCTGGTAAAGTCAAAGGAAAACATCAATTATCTCTTTGTCGTGACCCTGTCGCTGATCGTGGTGCTGGTGGATATTTTCCTGGTCCTCTTTTATGCCTGAAACCCGGGATCCGGCCAGCTGCGGCGGATCCCCATGGACGACTATGGCTGCTGACCACCCATATGCCGGAGAGCCGGGGCTGATTCTTTATCGCAGCAACCGGATCGAAGCCCTGCTTGACTGCCTGACCGCGGAGTTGCGGGCCGTCCCGCCCGCGCCCTTGGCGGCGGAATGCATCGTGGTCCAGAGCCGGGGGATGGCCACCTGGCTCAACCAGCGTCTGGCCGACCGTTTCGGGGTTTGGGCCAATCCCGATTTCCCCCATCCCCGCCATTTTATCGAGCGAATCCTGCGGGCCGTTCTCGGGCCCGACGAGGCGGCCGGTCTGACCCTGGGCCGCAGCCGCGAGCTGCTTACCCTGGCAATTTTCGACCTGCTGCCCGATCTGCTGGTCCGGGAGGAATTTGCCCCTCTGCACCGCTACCTGCACGGCGCCGACGATTGGAAAACCCTGCAATTGGCGGAAAGAATCGCCTACGTCTTCGACCAGTACGCCGT
This sequence comes from Desulfurivibrio nitratireducens, assembly GCF_044068515.1. Lineage (NCBI taxonomy): Bacteria > Pseudomonadati > Thermodesulfobacteriota > Desulfobulbia > Desulfobulbales > Desulfobulbaceae > Desulfurivibrio > Desulfurivibrio nitratireducens. The sequence continues at coordinate 5,893 of NZ_JBIPKI010000063.1, read as the reverse complement.
TTACCGCCCCGAAATGGTCATGGCCTGGGAAGACGCCGCTGACCCGGCCCGGCCGGCGGGGGAGGGCGCCGGCCCGATTCCGGCCGGACAACCGACCGGGGAAAGCCGCTGGCAACCGCTGCTCTGGCGGCAATTGAGCGCCCGCCTCGGCTCCCCGGTGCGACCCCTGCGGGCAGCCTGGGAACGCCTGCGCGCCGGGACGCCGGCGGCCCCGGAACTGCTGCCGGCCCGAATTTTTCTCTTCGCCATCACCACCCTGCCGCCCCTCTATCTCAACCTGCTCAACCAGGCCGCCCGGCTGGTTCCCAGCCACCTGCTGCTCTTCAGCCCCACCCGCGGCTACTGGGCCGACATTTATTCCCCCCAAGCCGTTAACCGCCTGTTGCTGCGATATGAGCGGGAGCAGGTAAGGCCGGAGGATCTGCACCTGGCCGGGGGCCATCCCCTGCTGGCTTCCCTGGGCACGGTGGGCCGTGAATTCCAGGATCTCCTCGAAGAGCATGCCGCCTATCGCCAGCCCCCGGGCGGCGAGTGCTTCGTCAGCCCGACGGGAACCGCGGCGTCGGTACTGGCCCGCTTGCAGGCCGATATCCTTGAACTGCGCCAACCGGCCGGCGGCACGGCGGCGGCCGATCACCGGCAGGAGGAAGACCCGGCCATCGTGATCCACTCCTGCCACAGTCCCCTGCGGGAAGTGGAGGTTTTGCAGGACCAGGTGCTGGCTCTGCTGGACCGTGGCGAATGCCGGCCCCGCGATATCGTGGTGATGGTGCCGGATATTGAAATCTACGCCCCCCTGATCGAAGCGGTCTTCAGCCGGCCGGCCGGCGACCGGCGCCAGATCCCTTTTCGCATCGCCGACCGGCGCCTCAGCCGGGAAGCGCCCCTGCTCGACGCCCTATTGGCCCTTTTCGAACTGGCCCGGGGCCGGCTGCCCGCCTCCCAGGTCCTGGACTTTCTCGCCCGCGAGCCGGTGCGGCGGGGCTTGAACCTGGGGGCCGACCAGGCCGGCCGGATCGCCCAGTGGGTCAGCCACTGCCAGATTCGCTGGGGGATCGACGAGGAGCATCGGCGCAGCCACGGCCAGCCGCCTGATCGCCAGAACACCTGGCGCTTCGGCCTGGATCGGCTGATCCTGGGCTACGCCATGCCCGGCCTGGATCAGCGGCTTTTTGCCGACCTGCTCCCCTATGACGACATCGAAGGCCAGGACGGCCAGGTCGCCGGCATTCTGCTGGGCTTCTGCGAGGCCCTATTCACCCTGGCCGCCGAGATCAAGACGCCGCGTTTGCCGGCCCAGTGGGCGGAACTGGTCCAGCGGGCCCTGGCCGTCTTTTTTGCCTCTGAACCCCAAGCCGGGCCCGGCGAGGACTGGCAGCGCCAAACCTTGCGCGAAGCCTTGGCTGACCTGGTCCGGGACAGCGATCAGGCCGGGGTTGAGCGGACCCTGGAATTGCCCGCCTTTTTGCGCCTGCTCCGGGGCCGGCTGGACGAGGCCGGCGCCGCGGCCGGTTTTCTCGATGGTGGCCTGACTTTCTGCACCATGCTGCCGATGCGGACCATTCCCTTTGCGGTGGTCTGCCTGCTGGGCATGAACGACGGCGCCTATCCCCGCCAGGAAAATCCCGCCGGTTTCGACCTGCTGGCCGCCGATCCCCGCCCCGGCGACCGCTCCCGGCGCCAGGACGACCGCTACCTCTTTCTCGAATCCCTGCTGGCGGCCCGGCGCCGGCTTTATATCAGCTATGTGGGCCGCAGCATCAAGGACAACAGCGTTTTGCCCCCTTCGGTGCTGGTGGATGAACTGCTGGACTGCCTGGCCGCCATGACCGGCCAAGAAGGCGCCGCCCCGGATTTGCGCCCCGAACAGCGGCGACTTGCCCGCCGGCGCTACGTGGTCGAACATCCCCTGCAGCCCTTCAGTCCCCGTTATTTCGCCGATCCGGTCGGGCCCTTGTTTACCTATGCCGAGGAGTATGACCCAAGCCTGGCCGCTGCCATCGCGGCTCAAGCCCGGCCGTCCGGGCCCGGGGAGCCCGCGGCGGAACCAGCGGCGGCGGATCTCGGGACCGGTCCCGAGCTGGCCGAACTCCATCGTTTTTTCCGCAATCCCGCCGCCTGGTACGCTCGCCGGCGACTGGGCCTGGTGATGCCCCAGCCCGAGGAAGTCCCGCCCGACCGGGAACCGGTTTTCATCGCAGGCTTGGACAAACACCGGATAGCCATGAAACTTCTGCAAAACCCCGGCGACCTGCGGGCCCCCGGCGTTGAAAGACTGCTGCGGGCCCGGGGAGAACTGCCCCTGGCCGGTTCGGCCCAACCGGCCTTGGCCGAGATCATCGCCGAGGTGGAGCCGGTGGCCGCCTTTCTGTCCACCGCACCCGCCGGCAAAGCCCTGCCGCCGCTCAGTCTCGACCTGGACCTGGGCGGTGGTCTCCGGCTGGCCGGCGAGTTGCGGGATCGGGCCGAATCCGGCCTCCTCCGTTTCACCCCCTCCCGCTGCCCGTCCCATTTTTTCCTCAACGCCTGGCTCGATCACCTGGCCCTCTGCGCCCAGAGCCCCGCCGACCAGGACCGGCAGTGCCTCATGGTCGGGCGCGGCGCGGCCGGGCCGGCGGAGATCCGCATTTTTCGCGAACTGGAACGGGAAGAAGCCCTGGTCCGGTTGCGCGAACTGGTAGAGCTCTGGCTGCGGGGGAGCCGGGAGCCTTTGCCCCTTTTCCGCGAGAGCTCCCATGCCTTCGTCCAGAAAATGCTCTTCGGCCGGGCCGCCGATCCCGCCGACCGCGAGGACCAGGCCCGCCAGGCCGCTTTGCTGGCCTATCATGGCGGAGGCTACAACCGCTGGCCGCCGCCGGACGGGGCCGATCCTTACGTGCAGGCCCTGTTCCACCCGGCGGAGCCGGAAGGAGACTGGTACCAGAAGGCAAGCGTGGGCCCCGGCGGGGTGGCCTGGGAAGATTTCACCGCCGTCGCCCGCCGGGTTTACGAGCCCCTGCTGCAGGCCCTGGAGAAGGCGGCCTTATGACTATCCGACCCTTTATTCCCGAAAAACTGCCGGCCGCCCCCCGGCAGCTCATCGAGGCCAGCGCCGGCACCGGCAAGACCTATTCCATCACCTCTCTTTACCTGCGCTTTATCCTTGAGCACGAATTGCGGGTGGACCAGATCCTGGTACTGAGCTTCACCGAGGCCGCCACCGCCGAACTGCACGCCCGGCTGCGGGCCCGGCTCCAGGCGGCGGTGGCCGCTTACCAGGGCATCGACGCCGGCCAGGATGCCTTCCTCGCCGGCCTGGTCCGCGCCAGCCGGCAGCCCGGACGGGATCTGCTCCTCCTGCAACGGGCCCTGGCCGAGATCGACCAGGCGGCGGTGACCACCATCCACAGCTTCTGCCATCGCATCCTCCAGCAGGGGGCCTTTGAAAGCGGGATGCCCTTTGAGCTGGAGCTGGTCGGCGCCGTCGATGAGTTCGTTGACGAGCTGATCTACGATTTTCTGGCCGCGATTTCCCACCGCGATGATTCCCGCCTGCTGGCTCTCCTGCGGCGCCGCTACGGCCTCGAGGAATTGCGCCGGCTGGTCGGCGAGGCGGTGCGTCACCGTTACTTCCCGGTGGTGAGTCCCGGTGCCGGGGCGGCTCCCGGGGCTGCCACGGCCCTGGAACCGGCCGAGGCCTGGGCTGCCACCCGGACGGCCTATCGCCGGGCCCGTCAAAGCTGGCGTGAAAACGAGGCCGCCATTGGCGCCGAGCTGGAGGAGGCGGATCTGCTCAAAAAATACCGCGATCTGCTGGCCGGCGGCCTGGTGGCCCAACTGGCCGCCCACTTGCGGGAGGATGAACCCCGGTCCCTGGTGGTTCCGGTGGGGGCCGAAAAACTGACTCCCGCCGCCTTCCATGATCCCGAAGGTGGGGTCTGCAAAAAAGCGGCGATCAAACAAGGGCAAATCCCCCAACAACCCTTTTTCGCCTGCTGGCAGGAGTACCTGGCACAACTGGCTGAACTGGACGCCGCCTATCGCGCCGCCTCCCTGGCCGCCCTGGTTGATTTCGCCCGCCGGGAACTGCCCCGGCGCCTCTATGCCGCCGGCGTTCAATCCTTTGACGACCTGCTCTACAACCTGGAACAGGCCCTGCGCCAGCGGGGCCGGGAGGCCCTGCGCGGCTTCATCGCCTCCCGCTACCCGGTGGCCCTGATCGACGAGTTCCAGGATACCGACCCGGTCCAGTACGCGATTTTTCAAAGCGTATACCGGCCCCGGGAGCCGGAGGCCGCGACCGGATCTTCGCCCGGCGGCGATCAGCGCCGCCTGATCCTGATCGGTGATCCCAAGCAGGCCATTTACGGCTTCCGGGGGGCCGATATTTTTGCCTATCTCCAGGCCGCCGCCGACTGCGGCGACCAGCGCTACACCATGACCGTAAACTGGCGGGCCGACCGGGGCATGGTGGCGGCGGTCAACGCCCTTTTCAGTGGACCGAGCGCGCCTTTCGTGGTGCCGGGCATCGATTTTCCCCGGGTGGAGGCCCGGCCCGACGCCGGCGATCTCTGGCGGGCCCGGCCCGAATGCGGCCCCGCCCCCCTGCAGTTTCTCCACCTGCCCCCGGAAACCGTGGCCGCGGCCCTGAGTGGCGCCCGGGGCCGGCAGCCGGCGCGGAGCAAGGTGGAACAAATGGTACCGGCCCTGGTGGCGGCGGACATCGTTCGTCTCCTGGGCGGCGGCGGCGAACTGGCCGACCGCCCCCTGCGACCGGCGGATATCGCGGTACTGGTCCGCAGCAACCGGCAGGCCGGCCGGATCCAGGAGGCCTTGCAGCGGCTGGGAGTCAAGGCGGTGCTTCACAGCCGGGCCAGCGTCTTTAAAAGCTCCGAGGCCGCCCAGCTTTCCATTCTGCTCCATGGCTTGCTCGACCAGGCCGGCGAGGCCCGGCGCCGGGCGGCGCTGATCAGCGACATCCTCGGATGCAGCCCCACCGAGCTGCCGACCCTGGAGGCCGACGAAAAAACCTGGCAGAGCTGGATGGCCGCCTTCAATCGCTGGAGTCTATGGTGGCGCGAACGGGGTTTCATGGCGATGATCCGGGCCATCGGCGAGGAACGGGGGGTGGCGGCCCGGCTGCTGGCCCAGCCGGACGGAGAGCGGCGACTTACCAACTTCCGCCACCTGGTGGAATTGCTCCATGGCCGGGAACGGCAGGAGCATCTCCAGCCCCCGGCCCTGCTCCAAAGTCTCGACGAAAGCATCGCCGGCCGCCGGCCCGAGGCCGAAATCGACGAACTGCGCCTGGAAAGCGACGAAGAGGCGGTGCAGGTGCTGACCATCCACCGCAGCAAGGGCCTGGAATACCCGGTGGTTTACTGCCCTTATCTCTGGAGGACCTTTCAACGGCAGGATGAGGCCCGGGATCCCGGGGCGGACTTTTTCGCCTATCACGACCCGGCGGACAACTGGGCCGGCAAGATCGCCCTGCTGCCCGCTGACCACCAGCGCGACCAGCGCCGCCGGGAAGAATTCGCCGAGGAATTGCGCCTGCTTTACGTGGCCCTGACCCGGGCCCGCCACTGCTGCCGGGTGGTCTGGGCCGGGGCCAGCGGCTACCAGGATTCGGCCCTGGCCTACCTGCTGCACGGCCTGGACCAGGACGGCCCGGGCCGGCTGGGAGGTCTGACCCATGAGGAACTGCTGGAGCTGCTCCGGCAAAGGGTGGCGGCGGAAAGCCAGTGGGGATTGAGCTCCCTGCCGGCGCCGGGCCGGATCGTCCCCCTGGCGCCCGCCACCGAGCTCGGCGCCGGTCTCCCCGGCCGGGCCCGGCGCCTGGCAGCCAGGATCGACAGTGCCTGGCGGGTGGGAAGTTTTTCCCAACTGGCCGCCCGGACCGCCGAGCTGTACG
>NZ_JBIPKI010000062.1:0-10678 GCF_044068515.1 Desulfurivibrio nitratireducens | reverse complement strand
CCATTGCCAATAAAGAACTTGCTTTTCAAAATGAAGAGAAAGAAAAACGGGCGGCTGAATTAGCCATTGCCAACAAAGAACTTGCCTTTCAAAACAAAGAGAAAGAAAAACGGGCGGCCGAATTAGCTATTGCCAACATAGAACTCGCTTTTCAAAATGAAGAGAAAGAAAAACGGGCGGTCGAATTAGCCATTGCCAACGAAAATATTGCCCGCCAACTCCAAAACATTCAAGCCCTGCATAAAATTGATCGAGCCATCTTGGGCAGTCAGGACTTGAATCTGACTTTACATGTTGTACTTGAACAAGCCAAGATCGAGTTAAATGTAGATGCTGCCGTTATACTGTTGCCTAGTCCATATTCTCAAGTATTAGAATTCGCCGCCGGTATTGGCTTTCGTAGTAAAACCATTGAGCATTCACGCCTGCGGCTGGATGAGGTTCTCGGCGGGCAAGCCGTGTGGGAAGGAGGGACAATAAACGTCGCTAATCTAGTTGAGAATAGCGATCAATTTGTCCGCGCCTCACTTTTGGCTGATGAAGGGTTTGCCACTCACTTCAGCGCGCCGATCATTTTCAAAGGTCAAGTTCGGGGTATGCTGGAAGTCTTTCACCGATCACCGTTCACACCTCACCAGGATTGGCTGAATTTTTTGGAGATTTTGGCTGGTCAAACCGCCCTTGCTGTAGATAGTGCCACTATTCTAGCTAAGTTACGACGCGCCAACAGAGAATTGTTCAATGCATATGATTCTACCATTGAAGGCTGGTCACGCGCGTTGGATTTGCGCGACAAGGAAACAGAGGGTCACAGCCAGCGCGTGACTGAAATGACTATGAAGCTTGCAGGCATGGCGGGAGTAAGTGAAGCAGAATTGGTACACATTCGGCGTGGCGCCCTTTTGCATGATATTGGCAAGATGGGTGTACCTGACAGCATCCTCCTCAAACCTGATAATTTGACAGAAGAAGAATGGATTGTCATGAGAAAACATCCCGTTTTTTCCTTTGAAATACTGTCGCCGATTGCATATTTACGTCCCGCACTGGACATACCCTATTGTCACCATGAAAAATGGGACGGGAGCGGTTATCCACGCGGGCTAAAAGGCGAGCAAATTCCACAAGCTGCCCGCCTCTTCGCGATTGTAGATGTATGGGACGCTCTCCGCTCTGACCGCCCGTATCGTCAAGGCTGGACGGAAGAGAAAGCGATTGGACATATCAAATCGCTTTCTGGAACACACTTTGAGCCGAACACGGTGGAATTATTTATAAAAATGCTGAGCGAACAAGAAATGATCGCACGCTGACAATTGCATTCACCAGATGGAGAGAACGGTGACGGCGTTGACTCGGCAAGGTCATAGGCACCTCCTGGCGGTATTTTGCCAGAAAACTCTAAATTTTTGACATGTCTACCTTTTGGGGGAGCTTACGGTCGCTTCAGGCCCTGGCCGGGGCCGAGCCGGTCATGAGGCGATAGAGGCTCAGGCCGACCAGAAAGTCCGCCAGGGCGATGGTGATATAGGGAAACGAGGTGTGCAGAAACCAGCCCAGGGGATCGGCGCCGGGGGCGGGAATCGTGCCGCTGAGGGTGCGATAAATGGTGTAATCGGCCATCATAATGATCCCGAGAAAGACGATGAAGCTGTTGAGCAACAGCCCCCAGACCGCCCTCCGTCTGCTGAGAAAGAGCAGGCTGACTAGCACCAGATCGGCCAGGGCCAAGAGGTTGCCCCAGGCGTAAATCGCGCCGCCGGCGGGCGGGTGGATCCGATAATGGAGCATGACCGCGCCGATGGCCAGTCCGACCAGGGCCCACCAGAGCAAACGAATTTCAGTTTTCATAAGCCGCTCCTAGAATTCAGCGATATAGCCCAGCAGAAACACCAGGGCGACGGCGACGGCATGGAGGACGAACCACCCCGGCCGAGGATACATAAGTTTCGCCAGCATCGCTTCAACCTCCCAGATAATGAGCGGTCAGTCGCCCGGCCGCGTAAACCAGAGTAAACCCCGCGAAGTGAACCAGCCACCAACGGGTGGTCAGAAAACGCCATTCCTTCTTCATCGTTGCCCCCTTGCTTGTAGTCCGCAACCGCAACTTCGGCGGTGGCATCAGTCCGGCCGGGTGAAAAGGATCGAGGATGCTCGATCGCGGCCGAGGGCCAACCCGGTTCCCGTCAGTATGAAGAGGGCCTGGCGCCCTGTCAAGTCGTCAGGCCCCCAACTGTCCGGGCGTTCCCCTTCAGTTCGGCGCCGGGGAACTGAAAATTTCGGTGAAGAAATCCTCCATTGCCTGCCACGATTGCCGATCCGCGGCGGGATCGTAAGCCAGGGGCAGATCGAATTGGCGGCCCAGGGCGTCGGCCTCGGGATTGGTGAAGCCGTGCAAGGCCCCCGGGTAGGAGATCAGTTGGTAGTCGGCCCCGGCAGCGGTCATTTCCTGCCGGAAACTTTCGATCTCTTCTTTGGTGACCATGGGATCGTCCTCACCGTTGAGGACCAGAACCCGGGCCTTGATTGCCCCGGGCTGGGCCGGCTGGTCCGTGGCCAGAGAACCGTGGAAGCTGACCACCCCCTTGAGTTCGATTCCTTCCCGGGCCATGGCGAGAACTACCCCGCCGCCGAAACAGTAACCGATTGCCGCGATCCGGCCGGGATCGACCGTATGATGCTCCTTGAGCAGCTCCAAGGCCGCCATGAAGCGTTTTCGGGCCAGCTCCCGGTTCGCCCGCACGGCGCCGGCGAAGGCCTGGGCCTCGGCGGGGTGGGCGGCCTGTTTCCCTTCGCCGTACATGTCAACGGCCAGGGCGGTGTAGCCCAGTTCCGCCAGCATTTGGGCCCGCTTGCGGGCGTAATCGTTGTGCCCCCACCATTCATGGACCACCAGAATGCCGGGCCGCCGCACGTCCCGGGTCCCGTCATAGGCCAGATAGCCCTTCATAGAGGTGTCGGCAGCCTGATAGATCACCTCCTGGCCCTCGACTGCGGCCGCAACCGGCCCGCCGCCGACCCAGGTCAGAATGAGTAAAAACACCAGGATCGTTCGTCGCATCTTTAGCCTCCTTCTGGTTTTTTTATCAGCTTCGCCTTCTGTTTTGCCCGGCCCCAATGATGTTATACTATATTTTGTTTGGCATGCCGTAGGCCAAGGTCTATTTTGTTAAAGGCCGATGGAGCCGGCCGGCGTTGGTACCAAGATCAACCATAGAGAGCGAAAATGGAATTTTTTGCCGTCGCCCATGTTTTGATTTCCCCGGAAGACCTCCGGGCCAGGATCACCTTGGCGTCCCTGCCCGATTACTGTGAATCCTTTGCCCTGGTGGATTGCCTGGCCGGGGAGAGTTGCGAAGTGGAGTCGGTCTGGGGTCGCTTCCAGGTGGTGCGCCAGGAGATCACCGGGGGTCTGCGTTTTACCATGCCGACCTGCCCCAACTGCTTTGCCTGGACCATCACCACTGGGCTGCCGCCGGATCCGGGCAAGGTGGTGGTACACGGCACCATCAACCGTCGCGATCACGAGGCCTGGTTCATCGAGTCCATGGAAGAGTTTGTCCAGCAGTGGCGGGCGGGGTTGGAGCACTTAATCGGTGGCCGGGATGATCCTTCCCGGCGCAAGGTCGAACCCTGCCCCTGCCTGGCCGCCCTGATGCCGGCCAAGCCGCCGCCCCCCGCTGCTTTCCCGCCGCCGGGGAAAAAATAAACCCCCGCTCCGGCCCAAATGCCGGTGAGTTGGGAAGTAGCTTTAACTGTAATGGCCCCTTCGAAAAAACACCAAAGGAGCAACAATGCCCTACGTCAATATCAAAATCACCAACGAGGGAGTAACGGCGGCCAAGAAGGCGGCCCTGATCAAGGGCGCCACCGAACTGCTGCAGGAGGTGTTGGGCAAGAATCCCCAAACCACGGTGGTGGTGATCGAGGAAGTCGACACCGACAATTGGGGTATCGGCGGCGAAACCATTACCGTACGCAGAAAACGCGGCCAATAGCCGCGATCGGCCAAGCTTGGTGGTCCCTGCTGCCGCTTTATCCTCCCTGCGTTCGTTCTTTCGTGGCAAAAAAGCCGGGGCAAAGTCGGCACCACAGCAACAGAACCAGGATCATTTTGCCTGGGTTGGCTTAGGCCGGCTTTGGCAGAATTGTCTGTCATTGGTGGCAGGATAATTTTGCTTTTACTAACGCGGAAATGGTATCAATAAATACTGACAAGCAGGTGCCCCGGGCGGCGGACCAGTACCGTTGTTTTTTGCCAACATGGCCGTCAGATCCTGAAAAGGCCGAAAGCCGCCGTTCGGGAGCCAGAAAGAAGCTTAACCAATAAAGGAGTGATCATGGACATCACCGGACTGTTTATTTTTCTGGCCATTGGCGCCGTGGCCGGCTGGTTGGCCGGCACCCTGATGAAGGGCGGGGGCTTCGGCCTGTTCGGCAATATCGTAGTCGGCATCATCGGCGCCCTGGTCGGAGGTTTTGTCTTCGGCCTGCTCGGGATTCGCGCGGGCGGGCTGATCGGAGCCATCATTACGGCCACGGCCGGGGCCGCCCTGTTTCTCTATGCCGTCAGAATCGTTAAAAAAGCATAACCATCCTTATCGAGCGCCCCCATTGTTGGGCAGGAAAAGGTGTCTGACCCCTTTTCCTAAAAAGAGAATTAACTTTTGGAAAAACTTTTTTTGGGAAGGAGGCTGTTATGCCCCAGGTTCTGTTTTGGACCCAACAGGCCGGCATCGTACTTTGTCTAATCGCGGCCGTGCTGGCCCTGGCAGCTGTCGTCGGGCGGCGTGAAAACCGCATCGACAGCTCTCTTTTTGCCCTGGCCTTGCTCGCTCCCGCCGTACTTTGGTTTTGCTGGTGGAGCCAGTTTCTGGTTTTCCGCAAGGTGGACACACTCCTTTGGAGCCGTTTGATGGCCGGCGATGTGGCCGAACTTTTCCGGGTCGGCTCAGCCGGCTTGCTTTTCGGTGCTTTGCTGGCCACTGCCGCTTTAGCTTTAGGCCGCCAGAAGAACAAGCTCTACCTGGCCTCTTTTATGCTGGCGAGCCTTTGTTTGGTTCTGTTGCTGCATCCCACTCCACATTATGTGCCGGTGCCGGTCTGGCTGGACAAGCTTACCTGGCTGGCTCTGCTGGCCGGTGGCGCTGTCGCCCTGGTCGTGATCCACCAACGCTACCGCCGTTATTTTGAAAAATTACGCCGGCCGGTGAGTGCCGGGGCGGCCCTGGTGGCCCTGGCGGCCCTGGCCTCGCTGGTAGCGCTGAACATTGCGGCCCGGCCCCTTGAACTGGCGCCGCTGAGCGCCGAAGAGCGGATTCGCCAGATGGGCTGCCTGTCCTGCCATACAATGGCAGGAATCGGTTATCCCATTTCCGGTGGAGGGCTTGAAGCCTCGGCCAGCCGCGACGAGCAAACCCTGTTGACCTTCATGCGCAGCCCCGATGTCGCCACCACCAGGGCTCTGGGGATTCGCAGCGAGCCGACCGGCGAGATGGCAGGATTGCACCTTGCTCCCGAGGAGGTTTTGCTGCTTGTGGAGGCGATGCGGGAGCTGTTTCCGCCCGCCTCCGAACTGGCCTTTCTGGATAGCGAGTGGCGTGAGGTGGAGCGAATCCTGGCGGCCAATTCCTGTCTGGCCTGCCACTCCCTTTACCAGGAGGGCGCTCCCGGAGGAGGTTCCGGCGGCCCACTGGAAGCCTCGACTGGCCGCGATTTTGAGGTGTTGAAACGTTGGCTGATAACCCCGACCCCGGAGATGGCTCGGGAGCTGGGCCTTGCCGCCAATCCTACCGGGGCCATGGCCGCTTTTCCGTTGAGCGAGGAGGAAGCATCCTTGGTCGCCGCCTGGCTGCGGACCCTGGCAGCGCCGCTCTAGCCTGCTATAATTCAGGGGGGCAGCAGAAGAGTGGGAACAGCAGGCAATCTTGAGCGCTGTTCCCGGGCGGCTTCCCTAAAAAGACCAAGGTTTCCAGCCGTTTGCTGAAGCGGTGGAATCCTTAAGACGCGCCACGCCGCGCTGGCCAAGTCCTGCAGCGTGCGTGCGGAGAGTTGCTGGTTGATGCGGACCTTCAGTGGGATTAGCTCGGGAATTCGGGATCAGGGCGGGTCCAGCCGGCGGTGATGGCCGATTATTCTTTCGATGGCCTCACGCTCCAGAGTCTCTTCGCGTAGCAGGGCGGCGGCCAGCTTGTCGAGGTTTTCCCGGTTTCGGGCCAGGATCTCCCGGGCCTGCTCTTCGGCTTCAACGATGAAACGGCGGATTTCCTGGTCCATCAGCCAGGCCAGTTGGTCGCTGTACTTCTTGGGCTGGGCCAGTTCCCGGCCGAGAAATGGGTGTTCCTCGCCCCGGGCGGTGGCCACCGGGCCCACCTTCTCGCTCATCCCCCACTGGGAAACCATGCGCTCGGCCAGGCCGGTGGCATCCTTCAGGTCGTTCTGGGCGCCGGTGCTCACGTCGTCGAAGACCAGCTGCTCGGCCACCCGGCCGGCAAGAGCCACGGCGAGCCGGTTGCGCAGGTACTTGCGGGGATAGTAATGCCGATCCTCTTCCGGCACCATTTGGGTGACTCCCAGGGCCATCCCCCGGGGCAGGATGCTGACCTTGTGAATCGGGTCGGAGCCGGGAAGCTCCCAGGCCACCAGGGTATGGCCTGCTTCGTGGTAGGCGGTGATGCGCCTTTCGGTCTCGCTCAACACCTCGTCGCGGATCATGCCCATCAGGATCTTGTCCTTGGCCTCCTCCATGTCATCGGTGTCGATTTGCTCCTTGTTGCGCCGCAGGGCCACCAGGGCCGCCTCGTTCATCAGGTTTTCCAGGTCCGCCCCGGTCATCCCCGGAGTTTCCCGGGCCAGCAGCTCCAGATCGACCTCGGAGGCCATCTTCTTGTGCCGGCTGTGGACTTTGAGAATGGCCAGCCGTTCCTGCCAGCCCGGTTTCTGGATCACCAGGTGGCGGTCGAAACGCCCCGGCCGGAGCAGGGCGGGGTCGAGGACGTCCGGCCGGTTGGTGGCCGCGAGGACGATGACTCCCTCGTTGGGTTCGAAGCCGTCCATCTCGCTCAGGAGCTGATTCAGCGTCTGCTCCCGTTCGTCATGGCCGCCACCCATGCCGGCCCCCCGGGTCCGGCCGACGGCATCGATCTCGTCGATGAAGATCAGCGCGGGCTTGTTCTCCTTTGCCCTCCTGAACATGTCCCGCACCCGGGCGGCCCCGACCCCGACAAACATTTCGATGAATTCCGAGGCGCTGACGCTGTAGAAGGGAACCCCCGCCTCCCCGGCCGTGGCCTTGGCCAGCAGGGTCTTGCCGCACCCGGGCGGGCCCACCAGCAGCACCCCTTTGGGGATTTGGGCCCCGATGCGGGTAAACTTGGCCGGATTTTTGAGAAACTCGATGACTTCCTGCAGCTCTTTTTTGACGTTCTCCATCCCGGCCACCTCCTGGTAGGTGACCTTCGGCCTGGTCAGATCGAAGAGCCGGGCCTTGCTCTGCGCAAAGCCGAGATGACCATCCCGCCCGCCCATTTGCAGCATGGAACGCCGCATGATGTAAATCCAGAAACCGATGATCAGGAGCCAGGGCAGAAGCCAGATCAAGGCCTGCCCGAGCGGGCGGTCCGCCACCGGTTTCACTTCGATAGCGACCTGGCTGGCCCGGAGCCGGTCGATGAGTTCTTCGCCCTGGAAGCTGGGCAGATGAGTCTCGAAGAATCTGACTGCCACCAGTTCCCGCCGCTCCGGTAGTTGGAGCCGGGTTTCCTCCCCCAATTCACCCCGGATCCGGTGATTTTCGATGGTTACCGAGCTGATGTTGCCCGCTTCCAATTGGTCCAGAAACTGGCTGTAGGTAATGACAAAGCGCTGGGGTATCCGTACCCTCTCAGCCCACCAGGAGTACAGCAGGAGAAAAACCAGCAGCAGGGCTGCGTAGATCAGCCACGGTTGCTTTTGCAGAATATCCTGGGGTTTATAGTTCATGAGGTCATGATAGTTTTTTCCCCTGAAATAGGCAAGACAAGCGCTGCCGGTGAAAGCAGCGCAGCCAAAGCTAGCGGCGGGGCTTGGCCCGGGCGGTGGGCAGGGCGTTCCAGGGGTCGTCCGGCCAGTGATGCTTGGGGTAGCGGCCCTTCAGCTCCTTTTTTACTTCCTGGTAGGCGTTTTCCCAGAAGCCCCGCAAGTCGGTGGTGATCTGCACCGGCCGGCCGGCGGGGGAAAGCAGGTGCAGCAGTACCGGCACCCGGTTTTCGACGATTTTCGGAGTTTCAGCCAGGCCGAACATCTCCTGGAGGCGGACGGCCAGCACCGGGGGTTCGCCGGGCTGATAGCTCAGCTTGCGCCTCGAGCCGCTGGGCGCGGTGAGATGGCTGGGCACTTCCCGTTCCAGGTAATCGCGCTGGGCCCAACTCAGCCGGGCCGCCAGAATCTCGGCCAGATGCAAGCGCCGCAACTGGTCGCCGTTTTTCACCCCCTCCAGCCAAGGAGCCAGCCACTTTTCCGGGTGACCATGGAGAAATTCATCGTCGATCTCCGGCCAGCCGGCCTCCGGTTGCCAGTGGCGGACGGCGGCGATCCGGGCTTGCAGCTCCCGGGCCTTGGCGTCCCAAGGCAGCAGTTCCGGGCCGTGGGCGCGGATGGCAGCCAGCAGGACCTTTTGTACTTCCCCCGGATCGGGCTTGGCCAATGGCGTTGCGGCAATAACCAGGTCGGCCAGCATCGTCAGGCGTCGGGCCTTGATCGTGGCGGCCTGGCGGTCCCAGAAGACCTCTTCCCGTTGCTGGAGCCGGGCGGCGAAAATTTTCCGCAGATCCTCTTCCGCCAGGGCCGCGGCGAGAAAGATGCGACCCTCGATGCGGCCGGCATCAAGCTCCGGCACCACCAGGTAATTTTGTCCGGCCAGTCGGTCGTGGGCCGGCAGGGCGGCTCCGCGGCCTGAGCTGAGCTTGTATTGACCCCGGCTGCCGGGGCGGAGTTGGGCGATCCGGTCGGGGAAGGCCGGGGCCAGCAGTTCACCGGCCGCAACCGGCAGCAGGATCGCATCTTGCGGCGATCGGTCAGGCTCACATAGCTCACTATGTTTCGCCGGTCCGCTTGCCGCAACCTGCGGCCCTGCTGCTGGTTGCGGCGCATTACGATGCTTGCTTTTTTTCTGGCTTGATGGGATCCGGGGAGCTTGCTGGCCCGGGGCGGTCAAGTTGCGGCGCAGTTGGCGGCTGGCCCGCAGGACCCGGCGGCAGGCTTCGGGGTCCGCCTCCCGGGCTTGGACGGCGGCGGAGCCGTCGCGCCGGAAAAGCTGCAGGATCTGCAAGCGTTCCTCGATATCCACCGAGCGTTCCCGGCTTTTGCTGATATCCCGCTCGCCCAGCAGGGCGGCCAGATCGCAGGCCAACTCAAGGCCGCCGGCGGGGGCTTGCAGCAGCATCAAGCCCAGCCGGGGGTGGACCGGCAATTCGTTGATCCGGCGGCCCAGGGCGGTAACCAGGCCCAGGCTGTCGAGGGCGCCCAGGGCCTGCAGCAACTCCCGCGCCTGGGCCAGGTGGGCCGCCGGGGGCGGGTCGGGCCAGCGCAGGACCGCCGGATCGCTGATGCCCCAGCAGGCCAGCTCCAGCAGCAGGCCGCTCAAGTCGGCACTGAGGATTTCCGGCGGATCGAAGGGGCGCAGGCCCCTGTCCTCATGCTCGCTCCAGAGCCGCAGGCAGTGACCGGGACCGAGGCGGCCGGCCCGGCCGGCCCGCTGGGTGGCCGAAGCCCGGGAAATGCGCCGGGTGACCAAACGATCAAGGCCGCTGTTGGGGTCGAACAAGGGGCGGCGTTGCCAGCCGCTGTCCACCACCCAATGAACCCCTTCGATGGTGATACTGGTCTCGGCGATGGGGGTGGCCAGGATCACTCGCCTTTTGCCGCCGGGGTCCGGCGCTACCGCCGCCGTCTGGGCCGCCAGGCTCAAATCGCCGAAGAGGGGGTGGATCACCGTGGTCTGGGTGTTCAGCCTGGCGGCCAGCAACTGCCGGCAATGGCGAATTTCCGCCGCTCCCGGCAGGAAGGCCAGGATATCGCCGGGTCGGGCAGCCAAGGCCTCGGCAACGGCCGCCGCCACCTGGGCGGCGATTTCGCGGCTGGCGGGGATTCCGGGCTCCCGGGAGGGAAGGCCCCCTTGGCCGTTCCCCGGCCCGGTCGCCGGGGGGCGGTGGGAGATCGCTACCGGGTGGCTTAAGCCCTCGGCCCGCAGCACCGGGGCCTGGTCGAGCAAGGCGCTTAAAGCGGCGCTGTCCAGGGTGGCGGACATCAGCAGGATTTTCAGATCGGGGCGCAGCCCCGCCATCACATCGAGGCAGAGAGCCAAGGCCAGGTCGGCCTGGAGGCTGCGCTGGTGGAATTCGTCGAAGATGACCAGTCCCACCTCGTTAAGCTCGGGGTCGTTTTGCAGGCCCCGGGTAAAGACTCCCTCGGTAATCACCTCGATCCGGGTCGCCGCAGAAACCCGGCTTTCGAAACGGACCCGGTAGCCGATGGTCCGGCCAACCTCTTCCCCCCGTTGCCGGGCGATGAAGGCCGCCGCCAGCCGGGCCGCCAGCCGCCGGGGCTCCAGGACCAGGATGCGGCGGCCCGCCAGCCATGGCTCCGCCAGCAGGGCCGGCGGCACCACCGTGGTCTTGCCCATGGCCTCGGCGTGGGTCGC
>NZ_JBIPKI010000061.1:0-11481 GCF_044068515.1 Desulfurivibrio nitratireducens | reverse complement strand
AGCCCCACCGCCCCCCAAAACAGAGGAGCTGCAGGCCGAGTTGCGGCGTTCGCCCCTGGTCGCGACTCCCGGCGTTGCCCCGGACTCTCAGCCCGCTCCCATGGTGCTGGCCCGCAACCGCCTCTATTTGTGGCGTTACTGGCAGTATGAAGAGGAATTGGCCGCGGCCATTCTCCAGCGGGCGGTGCCGATGGAGCCGGAGCCGGATTTGCCCCGGGCCGAAAAACGGCTGACGGACCTGGCCGCGGCCGCCGGCCTCGAACTGGATGGGGATCAGCGGGCCGCCGTGCTGGGGGCCCTCAAGCATCATCTCACCGTGATTTCCGGCGGCCCGGGCACCGGCAAAACCACCATTATCTATTTCATTCTCAAGCTGCTGCGGGAGCCAGACGGGGCAAAGCCCCGCATTCTGCTGCTGGCTCCCACCGGCAAAGCGGCGGCCCGCCTCGGGGAGACCCTGCGGGAGCAGCAGGAGGAGGGCCTGGCGGCCATGACTATCCACCGGGCCCTGGGTTATCAGGCCGACACTCCGACCACTTTTCGCCATGGCCGGGAACAGCCTCTGGCCGCCGACCTGGTGGTGGTGGACGAGGCCTCGATGGTGGACATGGCCCTGATGAGCAAGCTTCTGGCCGCGGTTCCGCCCACGGCCCGGCTGGTGCTGCTGGGCGACAAGGACCAGCTGGCCTCGGTGGAGGCGGGTTCCATCCTTGGGGATATCTTCCGGGCCGCGGCCCGGTTGGGACCCTGCCTCATCAACCTCAGGCGGGGCTTTCGCTTTGATCCCGGCCGGGGCATCGGCGCTTTGGTCCAGGGGATCAAGGCCGGCGATCCGGCGGCGGTCCTGGCGGTGCCGGTCTCCCGGCCGGAGGAGGGGAGTGAAGTAACCCTGAACGCCGCCGCCGACCCGGAAACCCAGGCCGATTTCCAGGCCCTGGTTTTGCAGGGCTTTCGCCCCTGCCTGACCGCCGCTTCGCCGGCGGAAGCCCTGGCCCGGCTCAATGATTTTCGCCTGCTCTGCGCCCATCGCCGGGGTCCGGCGGGGGTTGAGGGCCTCAACCGCTTCTGCCGCGAGCTGCTGACCGGCGCCGGCCTGCTGGAACCACCGGGCTTGACGGCCGGCGATGATGAGTGGTACCGGGGCCGGCCGATCCTGGTGGTCGCCAACAGCTACGAAGCTCGGCTTTTCAACGGCGATCTGGGGATAATCTGGGACGATCCTGAGGCCGCAGGCGAGTTGCTGGCCTTTTTCCCCGCCGCCGGCGGCGGCCTGCGCCGCCTGCCGCCTGGTCGCCTGCCCCGCCATGAAACGGCCTTTGCCATGACCATTCACAAGAGCCAGGGTTCGGAATTCGAGCGGGTGGCGGTGATTCTGCCCCGGGAAGATTCCCCCCTGCTGAGCCGGGAACTGCTCTACACCGCGGTTTCCCGGGCCCGCAGCCAAGTCCACCTCTTCGGCCCGGAAGCCGCCATCGCCCGGGCCCTGGCCCGCCGGGTAACCAGAACTTCGGGCCTGGCCGCCGCCCTGGCCGGACCGGGCGGGTCCGGGGCGGAGGAGGTTTAATTGCGCCGGCGTTGGCCGAGGCTGCTGATAGGATCCTGGGAGGGGCTGTCGCCAAAAGCCGGGCGGGCTCTATCGGCAAAAATCAGCAAGTTTGGATCTACGCTTTTTGCTGACCGCCGAAGGAAGCGTACAGGGAGTCGAAGACCTGCAGTCCTTGGGCAAGGATCTCCTGATCGCTCCGGCTGCGGTTGGCGAATCCGACAATTATCGCTTCCACCCCGGCGGCGGCAGGATTGCCGTAGCGGTCGTCCTTGAGGTCCAGGTCGTGGACGATTTCGGCCAGCGGCCGCAAGGCCGGGTCGCTCAGGCCGAAGCGCCGGATCAGGGTTTCGAAGGTGCAGATATCCTGCTGATGGGTGAAATCGCCGTCGGCGACATCATAGCTCACCATTTCACCCTTGGCGGCCGAGATCTCCTCCTCGGGCCTGAAGGCAAAGGAAGCCAGCGGGTCGATGAAGCGGCGGATAAGCCAGGCGGAGGCGAGACGGTCGACAAAGGGACGGGGGCGGGTCACCCAGGTCCGGCCCTGGAAATCACCCCGCCGCAGGGTGGCGCCGACTTTGCTCTCCGGTTCCTTCTTTTGGGCCAGCAACCGGGCAATCTCCGCTTCCAGCCCGCCCAGTTCGGTGGCCATTTTTTGTCCGGTATCCGAGGCGAAAAAGTCGATGCGGGCAATGGCCTGCAGCTCGTCGCGGAGCTTGCGGAACTGCTTGCGCAAAATTTCCGGCTTCGGAGGCTGGCCCCCTTTCTGGTAAGCGGCGGTCCGCCGTTGCAGATCGGCCAGCTTTTTCTTGAGTTGATCGTAATCAACCGTGCGCTGGCGGTTGAACAGCTCACGCAGTTCAGCCTCCTTGAACGGATGGATTCTTTCGGTGTGAGCCCAGCCCGCCTCGCCGCCGCAGGCGCTGGTTTCCTTGATCAGCCATTGCAGGTTTTCCCGGTGTTCCTCCTGGTCGGGCAGCAGATAAACCGCGCCTTTCATTTGAACCGCGCCGATGCGGGCAAGCTTGCGCCAGATCCGCATGCGATTGCCCACCGGGCGAGCGGGAACCGTATAGAAAAAAAGCAGCCAGCCGTTCATTTTTCCTCCCGGGTTGAATTGGCAGGTCAAGGATCAGGTTGTTGCCCGGCCTTGGCCGGTTCAGGTCGCGCCGCCAGGCGAAAGAGCAGGGTGGCCGCCCCGAGAATCGCGGCGGCGGTCAACAGGGCGGCCGGCAGTCCGTAATAAAGGGCGATAAAACCGGCGACCAGCGGCCCGGTGGCGTGGCCGACGTCCATGATCGAACTTAACAAGCCCATGGCGGCCCCCCGGTCTTCCGGGCTGCTGAGATCAGCGATCAGCGCGGTGGTGGCGGCGGTAACCATGGCCAGGGCCAGGCCGATGCCGATACTGGCCCCAAGCAGGCTCCAGAAGGAAGAAGCGGTCGCCAGCAGGGCCATGGCCGCCATGCCGCCCAGCCCACCCCAAAAAATCTGGCCGTTGCGCCCGTGCCGATCGGAAAATTTCCCCATCAGGGGTTTGGTCAGGGCCAGGGTCATGATCTGAATGGAAATGAAGAAGCCCGCCTCGCCGGCGCTTAAGCCGGCCGCCAGCACATGGCCGGGGAGAAAGGTTTCGAAAGCTCCGTACATGAACAGGACCGCCGCTTCCGCCAGGGCGGCCGGCAGAATACCCGGCGTAGCCACCACCCGCCGGAAAGCGGTAAACATCTCCTTGTTGCTGCTGGCCGGCGGTTTGGCCGCTGCTTTACCGGTCTCGGGAATCCGCAGCGCCAGCAGCAGGCTGAGCAGACCGCCGCCGAAACAGACCAGGTAAACCGTTTGAAAAGCGGCGGTGGGCGCCAGGGCCAGGTTGGCCAGCAGCAGGCCGCCGGAAAGGGGGGCGACAAAGCGGCCGGCCAGGGTGGCGGTGGCGAACCAGCCGATTTTTTCTCCCCGGCCCTGGCGGAAAAGATCAGTGACCAGGGCCAGGGCCACCGGCATGAAGATGGCGGTGGCCAGACCATGATAAATCCGGGCGATGGCCAGGAGCAAGAGGCTGTCGGCCGGGAGATATAATAATGGAGCGGTGGCGAAAATCCAAGCCGCAATCACCAGCATGCGCCGTCGCCCGTAGCGGTCGGCCAGCAGGCCGGCGGGGATGCTGCCGAGAATGCCGGTCAACGGTCCCAGGGCGGCCAGCAGACCGATCCCGGCGGCATCCGCCCCGAGATGGTCGGCAAAAAGCGGCAGGACCGGGCTTTTGGCCAGAGTGGAACTGAAAATGGCCAGCAGCCCGGTGACGCACAGCAGCAGGAAGGGGGAAACCCGGATCACAACGCCATGAGCCCCTGAATTTCCCGGTGATAGTTAAAGTATCGTTCAGTGGTCGGCCGATTCTTGCCGTATTTGACCATGTCCCGGAGAATCTCCTCAAAACGCTGTTCAGCCTCGGCCTCGCTGGCCAGGGCAACCAGGCCCTCGGTTATGATGTCGGTAAGCCGGTCGGCGTAGATGACGATCCGCTCTTCCAGCCGGTGCAGGGTGTAATCCTTGATCGGCAGGCCCAGTTCCGCGGCCTCTTGGGAACTGAGTCCGCCGCGGATATGCTTTTCCATGATGGCGGTGATCTCCGGGGGCAGACCCAGTTCACGGCCCATTTCGGCGCCGATCATGCCATGCTCCATGGCGTGGGTCCGGGCTTTGCCCAGATCGTGGAACAGGGCCCCCCGCGCCACCAGCTCCAGGTCCAGGGGCTGCTTGGTCCTTTTGGCAAGCTCCAGGGCTTTTTCCGCCACTTTCAGGCTGTGAGCGATATCTGCTGCCGCCATGCCGGCCCGCCGCAGCAGATTGAGGTCGCTTTCCTTGATTTCCGGAGCGCGATTGGGCCGGATGCCGAAATAGCGCAGGGCCTGCAGCAACTCCGCTGACGGCTCGCCGAGCAGTTTGGCGAATTTGTTTTCCATGTCCTCGCGCAGGTGCTCGATATACTCGCTAACCCCCTCTTCGCCGAAGCGGTCCCGGATTGTCGGGCCAAACTCCCAGATCCGGGTGAAGTCATGGCGTTCGTTTTTATTGACGGGATCGTCGATCCAGCGGTGCAGTTCCACGTAATCCTGGCCGACTCTGTTGCGACTGGTGACAAAGTGTTTTTCGGTGGGAGGCATTTGGGTTTCTCCTATGCAGGGGTTGCTGTTGATTGATCGTTACCTATAACGTAACAACTGTTACAGATAAGGCAAGATTTTTTTTGCGGAGGCGGTCCGGAGAAGGGCTCAAGCTGAGGTAGCGGCAACGGCTTGGTCATGCCGGGGCTTGCGGCGGCGTTGCCCCGGATCCGCCGGCAGGGGCAGGTTTGCCTCGAAAATGACCGAAATTTGCGCTAATGTTGTAATCCTGACGCCGTTGAAAAAAGCGCCGACGAGGGCAAGGCACGCCTCGTGGTCTGCGGTCCGGCCATAACCGGCCCAGGGGTTGCCTGGTTATTGGCGCCGCCATCAGTATGCAACCGGAAACCAAAATTATGAATCCTTATGATCTCTTCAAGAAGACTCCGCAAAGCAATTGCGGCCAGTGCGGTTATCCCGCCTGCCTGGCCTTTGCCGCCGCGGTTACCAAGGGGGGCGAGGATCCCGGCAAATGCCCGTTTCTTGATCCCGCCGACCCCGATCTCGCCAGGCGGGAGGGCCCTGGATTGGAGCAATTGTCCCGCCGGCGGGACCTGGAGTTGGTGGAGTACCTCAAGAGCAAAATCGCCGGGCTTGATTTTGCCGCCCTGGCTGCAGACCTGGGATGCGAGGCGATGACCGGAGACGACGGCGAAGCGCTGCTTTTCAGCTTCCTGGGCCAGCGGGTAAGGTTGGACCGCAATGGGGTTTTGATCGACGGGGTCGAGCCCGAGGATCCTCGGGATCAGATTCTGCTTTACAACTATGTTCATTCCCGGGGCGGGGCCGCCCCGGCCCAACGGGACTGGATCGGCCTGGAGAGTCTGCCCAACACGATCTCCAAGGTCCGAACCCTGGCCACCTACTGTGAAAAACCCCTGGCCGCCCTGTTTGCCGCTCACCCGCCGGCGGCGGTGCTGGCCGCCGGCGAGCGCCTCGGGGGTCGCGAGCTGGCCACCGGCGCCGCCGATCTGGCCGTGATCGTCCCGGTACTGCCCCGGGTCCCCCTTTGTCTGCACTTCTGGGCCGCGGCCCCGGAAGAAGGCTTCAGCGCCCAGGCCAAAGTGCTCTTTGACCGCCGGGTGCTGGATTTTCTCGATCTTGAAACCCTGGTCTTTGCCGGCGAGCGCCTGGCCGACCGCCTGGCCCTGTTGCTGGAGCAGCCCGGCCGGGCGGTTTGAGCAAGCAAGACCGGCGGAAAAATCCAGCTTGACAGGGGGATAAGAGGGACGTATAAGGTCGGGAAAAGGTTAAATAGTTACCATAAGCCGCCCTGCCACCAGCGATGACAGCTTGCTAAGAACCAGTTGCCGGGCCAAGGCGGTCAACTGGGCAGGTTTCGCTTAACCGGAAAAAAATTGCTTCCACAGTTGGGACCGGAAGTATTTGCCCTAAACGGCTTTACCCTCAAATTACCGCAGGCAGACCGGCGAAAATGCTTCATCCCGATACGGAAGTTCGTTTTATCAATAAAAATATCGGCCATGGGGTTTTTGCCACCCGGCTGATTCCCCGAGGTACGGCGGTCTGGGTCATGGACCGTTTCGACCGGGTTTTCCGGGAGGAGGAAGTCCGCGCCCTGGAGCCGGTTTACCAGGAAATTCTGGAAAAATACTGTTTCCGGGACCGGCAAGGGCGCTGGGTTTTCTGCTGGGACAACACCCGTTTCATCAACCACAGCTTCCACCCTACCTGCATCACCACTCCTTATGGGTTCGAAATCGCGGTAAGAGATATCCTGTCGGGACAGGAAATTACCAACGATTACGGGTTTTTCAATATCATCGAGCCGTTTGATTGCCTGCCCGAACCAGGATGCCCGCGGACTCGGGTATTCCCCGATGACATTCTGCGTTTTGCCCCGGAATGGGATCGGCAACTGGCCCCCGCCTTCGCTGCATTCGCGCTGGTTGAGCAACCCCTGGCCGGACTGATCAAGCCGGAATTCCTGGACACCCTCGCCCGCATCGCCCGTGGTGAGGTCCAGCCCGCCTCCATTCGCACCTGTTATTTTGATCCGGCGGCAGCCGGCCAGACCGATGGCCAGACCCATGCTTGATTTTGACCTGCTCACCGCCGCCAACTTCCCCTTTTTCGAGGCGGATATCCTGCGTTCCGAGCAACTTTTTCCGCCCGACCTCCGGGAAACCAGCGAGGATTATCAGGTTGCTCTGGCCAGCAGTCATGCCCTCGGTCTGGTGGCCCGGCAGGGCCGGGTGTATGTGGGCAATGCGGTGGGCTTTGCCCCCTGCCCGGAACAGCGGGCCCAGCTCCGGCTGGAACATCCCCGCTCTTCCGAAACCGAGCTTATTTATCTCTTCAACATCGTCACCCTGCCGGATTTTCAGAACCGGGGTTATGGTCGTCAGTTGCTGACGGAATTCTGCCACCGAGCCCGCCAGACAGGCTTCCGCAAGGTGGGTGGGCATTTCCGCGGCAACGGATCGCTTAAGAACTTCACCGTTTTGGGCGGCCGTGCTTTGGCCACTTGTCCCGACTGGTTTGTGACCGGTGAATGCTTTACTTATTGCGAGTTGGACCTGTCGATCCCGCCAAAAACCGCGCCTGCGACCGAGCCCGCCTGCTAAGTTGCCGCTTGTCGGCACCGGCCAACGGGGCCGAGGTTTTCAGCAAAATTGCCCCGACGGTGAACTTGCGGCGGCTCTTCCGGTCTTCCGGCAGCAGCCAAGGAGAACAATGGATGCAGGAAATTGTCGAACAGTGCGGCTTGCGAGTGGAAAACATCTATCGGGCCAGGGGTTACTGCTGTTCCGAGGCGATCATTGTCGGCCTCAACGGCATCTTTCAGGCCGGCCTTGACGAAACCACGGCCTTGCGGCTCGGCTCCGGGTTCTGCCATGGCATGGGCGGGGCGGAAGGTGATTGCGGGGCCCTGGCCGGGGCGGAGCTGATTCTGGGTTTGCTGCTCGGCCCGCACCAGGAAGGGGGGCTGGCCAAAAAAACCTTTCGCAAGGAAGTGGCCGCCGCCATGCACGACCGTTTTCGCACCCGTTTTGCCGCCAGCGCTTGCCAGGTTTTACTCAAGCGCCGCAAGGAAAAGATCGGGGCCGGCTGCGCCGAACTGACCCAAGGGGCGGCCGAAATCGCGACGCAGCTGATCCTGGTCTGGCGCCCGGAATTGGCGGACCGGATTGATCACGGGTTTTTGGCCGCCCGCGAGGTCAGGAGCGGGAAGGCTTGATCTTGCTGATCAGGCAGTCCAGAAGGCCGTCGTGGAGGGTGAGATTGAGTTCGCCGCCGACCTCGGCCTGCTTGACCGAACGCAGCACCGAGCCGTCGGCCCGGCGGGGGATGGCATAACCCCGGCCGAGGACGGCCAGGGGACTGACCGCGTCGAGAATGGCGGCGGTTTGGCCCAGCTGGTTGCGCTTGGCCGCCAGCAGGCGCTGGATCAAAAAGGAGATCCGCAGGGCGTTTTCCCGCA
This sequence comes from Desulfurivibrio nitratireducens, assembly GCF_044068515.1. Taxonomy (NCBI): domain Bacteria; kingdom Pseudomonadati; phylum Thermodesulfobacteriota; class Desulfobulbia; order Desulfobulbales; family Desulfobulbaceae; genus Desulfurivibrio; species Desulfurivibrio nitratireducens. Next base: position 3,326 of record NZ_JBIPKI010000061.1, on the reverse strand, counting down.
CCAGGCCTTGGAAGCCGGCGATCAGGCGCCGGGGATCCTGCCGCTGCAGTATGGCCTGGCAATGGCTGAGCCGATCCCGGTCGCGCCGCAGGCGCAGGCGCAGGGCGTGGCCCAACTCGGCCTGGAGGTGATCGAGGCGCAGGTTGTGCTGGGCCAGCAGCCGGCTGGGATCACCCAGCAGGCGCTGGGCCGAGCTCAGTTGCTGGCGGGCGTCGGCCAGTTGGCGGCGCAGGGTGGCGGCCAGCCGCCGGTCTAGTTCGGCCACCGCCGCCGCCAGCACCGCCCGTTCCGGCAGGATCATCTGGGCCGCGGCGGTGGGGGTGGGGGCCCGCAAATCGGCGACGAAATCGGCGATGGTGAAATCCACCTCGTGGCCCACCGCCGAAACCACCGGAATCGCCGAGGCGGCGATGGCCCGGGCCACTTCCTCCTCGTTGAAGGCCCAGAGATCTTCCAGCGAACCGCCACCGCGGCAGAGCACGATGACTTCCCACCCCCCCAGCCGGTTCAACTCCTCGATGGCCCGGGCGATTTCCGCTGCCGCTCCTTCTCCCTGGACCCGCACCGGCATGATGCTGATGGCCGTGTTGGGGGAACGCTTTTCCGCCTGGTGGAGAAAATCCTGGACCGCCGCCCCCTGGGGCGAGGTGACCAGGGCGATGCGGCGGGGCAGGAAGGGCAGGGGGCGCTTGCGTTCCGGGGCGAACAGGCCCTCCTCTTCCAGCCGGGCCTTGAGCTGGTCGAAGGCGATCCGCAGCAGCCCGGCCCCCTTGCTGTCCAGGTAGTCGATGATCAACTGGTATTCGCCCCGGGGCTCGTAAACCGAAATCCGGCCCCGGCAGAGGACCTCGAGGCCGTCGGCGGGCTGGCAGGCCAGGTAACGCTGCTGGGCCTTGAAGAGCACCGCCCGCAACTGGGCCCCGGCATCCTTGAGGGTAAAATAGAGGTGGCCGGAATGGGGCCGGCGCAGGTTGGAAATCTCCCCGGTCACCGTAACCATGGAATAGGAGGTCTCCAGCAGCCCCCGGATGGAGCGGGTCAATTCGCTGACGGTCTGGATGCGGTTGTCGAAGGGGTTTTCCATCGGCTCCTGGCGCGAAAAAAGCGGGGTGATTTTTAAGTAAAATGAAAGTATACTACCCGGTCTGGATCGAGAAAAGCACAATCTTAACCCTTGCCGAACAGGGAAAAACGTGGCGGATAAAAAGATCTTCAAACCCGATAATATAATGGCCTCCTCCGGCCGCGAAGGCAGTTTTTTCGACGACCTCAATCTGCCGCCGGCGGCGGCGGATTTTCTCCAAACCTGGTATCGCCACCTGCTGGCCGCCATCGCCATCCTCGTCGTGGTGATTTTGGGCTGGACCTTTACCAAGCAGTTTACCGCCGCCCGGGCCGACCGGGCCTCGGAACAACTGACCATGGCCATGCAGATCGAAAACCAGGCCGCCCGGGCCGCCGCTCTGGAAGAGGTGGCCTCTTCCTACCGCCGCACCGGGGCCGGCATCTGGAGCCGGATCGAAATCGCTCACCTGGCCCGGGAGGCCGGAGAGCTGGAGCAGGCGGCCCAAACCTACGAGGAACTGCTGGGGATTATTCCTCGCCAGGATCCCCGCCAGCCCATGGTAAAGCTCAACCTGGCCCAGGTCTTGAGCGAACTGGGGCGGGATGAGCGGGCCGCCGCCCTCTACCGCGAACTGGAAAACACCCCCGGCTTCGAGGCCTGGGGCCTGCTGGGCAGCGGCGAAATCCTGGCCCGCCGGGGCGAGGAGGCGGCCGCGGCGGAGAAATACCGCCAGGTAGCGGGGATGGAAAACGTTGCGGTCCTGCTGCGGGAGCAGGCCGAGTTGCGCCTGCGCTAAGCGACCGGCCGGCCGCCCCTTGTTTAAGGGGCCAAAAGGTTCTGATGGAAACAATCACCCAGCCCGCCGAGATGTCCGCCTGGTCGGAGCAGACCCGCCGGACGGGGCAGAGCATCGCCCTGGTGCCCACCATGGGTTTTTTTCATGAAGGTCACCTGAGCCTGATGCGTTTTGCCGCCGCCCGGGCCGACCGCCTGGTGGTCAGCCTCTTTGTCAATCCCATCCAGTTTGCCCCCGGCGAAGACCTGGAACGTTATCCCCGCGCCCGGGAACGTGACGCTGCCCTGGCCGCCGCCAACGGGGCCGATATTCTGTTTTGCCCCGAACCGGCCGCCATGTACCCGCGGGATTTCCGGACCACGGTGACGGTGGCCGGGATCAGCGAAGGCCTTTGCGGCCGCAGCCGGCCCGGCCATTTCGCCGGGGTGGCCACGGTCCTGGCCAAGCTTTTCAACCTGGTCCAACCCGACCGGGCGATTTTCGGCGAGAAGGATTTCCAGCAACTGGCGGTGATCCGGACCCTGGTGCGGGATCTCAACTGGAATATCGAAATCCTGGGCCATCCCATCGTCCGCGAACCCGACGGCCTGGCCATGAGCTCCCGCAATGTTTATCTTAATAAAGATGAACGGCAGGCGGCCCTGGCCCTGCCGCTCTCCCTGGAGCACGCCCGCCACCGGGTGGGGCAGGGTGAGCGGCGGCCGGAAGTTCTGCGGGGAGAAATAAACGCCATCCTCGCCGCCGCCGGCCTGCGGCCGGAATATATCGAGTTTGTCGATGAACTGAGCCTGCAGCCGGTGGCCCTGGTGGGGGAGGGCACGGTCCTGGCCCTGGCGGCCCGCAGCGGCGCCACCCGGTTGATCGATAATTGCCGGTTCAAACAACTGGATTAAAGGAGCCGGGCGGGGATTGCGATCTTGGCCCTTTGCCTTGATCCTGGTCTTTTGAGCCTTTTTTACCAAAATCTGCCAAGAGTGTTGACCATGTTGCAATCGATGTTGAAATCCAAGATTCACCGGGCCACGGTGATTGACTCCGAACTTCATTACGAGGGCAGCCTGGCGGTGGACGCCGAATTGATGGCGGCCGTGGGCCTGACTCCCTTCGAACATGTTCATGTCTATAATATGAACAACGGCGAACGTTTCGAAACCTACGCCATCGAGGCTCCGGCCGGCTCCGGCATGATCGGCCTGCGGGGAGCGGCGGCCCGCAAGGGGCTGCCCGGCGACATGATCATAATTGTCAGCTATGCCCTCTATAGTCCTGAAGAACTGTCTGAATATAAACCCCAGATTATTGTCCTGGACCCGGAAAACAAAATCAAGCGCCGGGGGCCCTGCAAGGCCACCGACCTCGAGGGATGACCGGGCCGGCCGCTAATCCCGCCGGCTCCGGAGCCGGGCCGCGTTTCCTGATCGTGGCGGCCACGGCCGGGGAACTCGACCCCCTGCGCCAGGGGAA
>NZ_JBIPKI010000060.1:0-11659 GCF_044068515.1 Desulfurivibrio nitratireducens | reverse complement strand
GCTAGGCTCTTGGTCCGGCCGGCCTGTTTTTCCAGGCCGCCTCGGTTTCAGGCGGGGAAATACTTGCCCGCGTCCCGCAGGCGCTGGACCACCTTCTCCTTGCCGAGATGGGCGAAGACCTCGAACATGCTGGGGCCCTTGTTCTGGCCGGTGATCACGGCCCGGGCGGCGTTGATGGGAATCCCCGGCTTGACCTGGTGGGCCTCGGCGAATTCGCGGGCAACCCGCTCGGCTTCGTCAGGGGTTATTTGCGGCAGTTCGGCAAACCGCTGGGCCAGCTCGGGCAGCCATTCCTTGAGCTGGGGGTGCTTGAGCAGGTTTTTGTTCAGGGCCGTTTCGTCAATGGCAAAGTCGTCGGCAAACCAGGCCCGGCCCAGGGTGGTGAAATCGGTCAGGGTATGGAAGCGTTCCCGGCTCATCTCGAGGGTTTGCAGAAACCAGGACCTTTGGCCATTCTCGTAGGCCGGATCCCAAAGGCTTTCTTTCTCCAGGAAGGGTTTGACCAGAGAGGCCAGCTCTGCGATGGGCATGGTCCGCAGGTAGTGGGCGTTGATGTTGATTGCCTTGGGATCGGTGAAGAACTTGGGGTCGTCCTTGCGGTAATTGAAAATGGAGTTGGCCTTGGTGATTCCCCGCAGGGAGAAGGCTTCGATCAGTTCGGCCCGGGAAAAGATTTCCCGGTCGTCGCCGGACGACCAGCCCAGCAGCACCAGAAAATTAACCAGGGCCCAGGGAATGAAGCCGCGATCCCGGTAAAACTGGACCGCCACGATTTCCCCGTGACTGCGCTTGGAAATTTTGGCCTTGTTGAGATCCAGGGTCAGCGGCATGTGGGCAAAGACCGGCGGCGTGGCCCCCAGGGCCCGGTAGATCAGGATCTGGCGGGGAGTGTTGCTGAGGCCGTCCTGGCCGCGAATGACGTGACTGATCCGGTCGCGGATATCGTCCACCACGTTGGAGAGCAGGTAGAGGGGAGAGCCGTCGGAACGGACGATGACGAAGTCCTCGATATCCCGGTAAGCCCGCTCGATCCCGCCGTAGACTTCGTCCCTGAAGGCCACTCCCCCCTCACCCCGGGGCACCTTGAAGCGGATCACATAGGGCAGTCCCGCCGTTTCCCGGGCCGCGATTTCCTCTGGACTCAGGTCGCGGCAGGCCGCGTTATAACGGTAGTCGGCCTTGGCCTGGGCCGCCGCGTCGCGGCGGGCTTCCAGTTCTTCCTTGGTGCAGAAGCATTTGTAGGCCTGGCCGGCAGCGAGCAGTTGCTGGGCCGCGGCGACGTGTTCGGCGGCGTGGGCGGACTGAAAATAGGGTCCTTCGTCCCAGGTCACCCCCAGCCATTCCAGGCCCTCGATGATGCCGCGGATGGATTCCTCGGTGGAGCGTTCGGCGTCGGTATCCTCGATGCGCAGAATCAGCTTGCCGCCGTGTTTTTGGGCAAACAGCCAATTGTAGATGGCGGTGCGGGCCCCGCCGATATGAAGATAGCCCGTGGGGCTGGGCGGAAAACGGACGCGAACTTCACTCATACCGATACTCTCCTGCTGAAATGATAATCAAACAAGGTGACCAGTTGGCCCCAAACGCTTTGCCCGGGGGTTGGTTATTTCGTCGCAACTGTTGCCGATGGTCGCTGGTTATAGCGCTTTTTGGCCGGATATTCAATGAGCGAGTCTCCTCGACCCCTCTTTACTGGAACCGGGGCGAGGATTGGGGCGGCGGAGCCGGGGTTGGCTTGCCGGAGCCTGCTTGGCGGCATCATGGCACCGGGTTCATTGCCTGTCGCTCTCCTGAATCCCCAACTCCCGCAGGATCCGGATGTTGCCGGTCCAGTTCTTTTGCACCTTGACCCAGAGCTTAAGCAGAACCTGGCGGTCCAGCATGACCTCGATTTCCTCGCGGGCGGCCTGGCCGATCCGCCGCAACATGGTGCCTTTTTTGCCGATGATGATCCCTTTCTGGGAATCCTTTTCCACCATGATGGTGGCGTGGATGGTGGTCAGGTTGCGGGCCGGGTTTTCGCGAAAATGCTCGATGGCCACCGCGGTGGAGTAGGGCAGTTCGTCCCGGGTCAGGAGCATGATTTTTTCCCGGATGATTTCAGCGCAGATAAAGCGCTCGCTGGCATCGGTGGGGATGTCCTCGGGGAACAGCCGCGGGCCCCGGGGCAGCAGGCGGCGCAACTCCGTCAGCAGAATATCCTGGCCTTCACCGGTCAGGGCGGACAGGGGGATGATGGCGGCAAAGGGATAAGCATCCTGCCAGGCGGCGATCAGGGGCAGCAGCTTCTCCTTGCTGATCCGGTCTATCTTGTTGCAGAGCAGCAGGGCGGGACGGTCGGCCCATTGCAGCAGCCGGGCGGCCTCCTTCCTCTTCTCGGGCCGGTTTTCCGCCTCCGGGGCGGTGACATCGATCATGTAGGCCACCACGTCCACTTCGCTGACGGTATTGCGGGCGATTTTTACCATTTCGCTGTTGAGCCGGCTGCGGGCTTGATGCAGGCCGGGGGTGTCGAGAAAGACGATCTGGCTGTCGGCCTCGTTGAACACCCCCAGGATCCGGTTGCGGGTGGTCTGGGGCTTGGGGGAAACGATGGAAATCTTCTGGCCGAGCAGGCGGTTGAGCAGGGTGGACTTGCCCGCGTTGGGGGGGCCGACCAAGGCTACAAAGCCGCAGGTGATTTGTTCGGGCTGGTCATGGTTCATTTGGTTTTCCCGGTTAAGTCAAAATAATGTGATTAGTGGCGCGGCTGAGCGCACCGGCTTAGGGGCCATTTTACCTGTTTTGGCGGCGGCTGTCCTCGTTCTTCCGACGCTGTTTTGGGTGACAAGACCGGGAATTCCTGGTAGATGGAAAGCCTCGGTCAAAACGGGGACTCGGAGTGCCGTCATTGGCCCTGCCTTCCGCCTGCTTTTTCCACCTTCCCATAATCCAACCAAAGTTGATTCATGGCTTCTTCCGGAAATATTGTCGAATATGTCGAGCAGGGGAAATTCATCTGCGGCGTGGTCCTTGAATTTTCCGCCAACCGGCTGCGGATATTCAACCAAAACGGTCGCGAACTTAATCTGCCCGGCGCCCGGGTGGTGCATTGTTCGAGCCGGGTTCTGCCCGCTACCCTTTCCCGCGCTGAACAGCGGCGGATACTGCAGGAAACCGATCAGCGCCGGCGGGAACTGACCGAACAGATTGAGATCGACGCGGTCTGGGAACTGGCCGCCGCCGAGCCGGAGCAGTTTTTCAGCCCCCTTTTGCTGGCCGAACTTAATTTCGGCGGCGAGGCCGATGATGATCAGGTGGCGGCTTTTCTCCGGGCGGCTTTTCTCGACCGGCTCTATTTCAAATACAAGGATGGCCAAATCATGGCCCATCCCGCCGAGGTCGTGGAACAGCTCAAGGCCCGCCTGGAAAAGGAACGGGAGCGGGAAGCCCTGTTGGCCGAGGGGGCGGAGCGGCTGAAAACGCTTTTTGCCGCCGCGGTCTCCAGTCCCGGCGAGGAGAGCGCCGGGGCCACTAAGGCTGTCGGTCCGGCGCCGGGAGCTCCCGCCTCGCAAGGGTGGCCGGAACAGGAACGCTGCCTGGGCATCCTGCGGGATTATTATCTGCTGGCCAACGAGGCCGATGAAAGTGAGTTGGCCCGCGAGCTCTTGAAGCGCTCGGGCTTGACCCGGCCCCATGATGTTTATCATTTGCTGGTGGCTACCGGCATCTGGCAACCCGACGAAAACATTCCCCTGCTGCGGGCCGGGGTACCGGTGGCCTTCAGCCCCGAAGAGACCGCAGCGGCCGAAGCCTGCTCTGAACCCGATGCGGAGCTGCTGCTGGCCGAAGGCCGCCGCGATTTGCGGGATCTGCCGGTGATGACCATCGACGGCGCTTCCACCCGCGATCTTGATGACGCCCTGCACCTTGAGCGGCAAGGGGAGAATTTCCGGGTCGGAATTCATATCGCCGATGTGGCTCATTTCGTCAAACCGGGCTCGGTGCTTTTTAAAACCGCCCTGAAGCGGGTCACCTCGCTTTATTTTCCCGAGTCCCAGGTGCCGATGCTGCCGCCCCGTCTTTCCGAAGATCTTTGCAGCCTGGTGGCCGGCCAGGATCGTCCGGCCATGAGTTTTCTGGTCACTCTGACCCCGGCCGGCGATATTGTCGAATCCCGGATTGTGGCCAGCGTGGTCAACGTCCGGCGCCGCCTCGATTACGAGGAGGTGGAGAGCCTGCTGGCCACCGATCGGGATCTGCAGGATCTGCTGGCTCTGAGCCGGGCCCTGCGCCGGCGCCGGTTGGACGCGGGCGCCCTGCTGTTGCCGGTTCCCGATGTTAATATCCGGATCGACGAGCACGGCAACCCCGCCGTCAGCCTGGAAGAGGTCGATTTGCCGGGCCGCCTGCTGGTTTCCGAAATGATGGTGCTGGCCAACATGCTGGCGGCGGAATTCGTGGCCCAGCAGCAGGTTTCCGGCCTTTTTCGCATTCAGGACGATCCCCACCAGCGCCTGGTCCATGGTTACGAGCAGGATATTTTTACCCTCTGGCGGCAGCGCAAGCAGCTCAAGCCCGGCCAGTTGCTGACCCGGGGCGGCCGCCACAGCGGGGTGGGGGCGGCCAGCTATACCACCATCACTTCGCCGATCCGCCGCCTGCTGGACCTGGTCATGCAGCACCAGGTTTATGCGCTCCGGGCCGGCCAGGGGGCGCTGTTCAGCGAAGCAGACATGCTTGATTTCATTGCCGCCATCAACATCACCCAGGGCCGGCTGAACCAGGTCCGCCGGGAGCGCCAGCGCTACTGGCTTTTGAAATACCTGAGTTCCCGGGTGGGCAAAATCGTTGATGTTTTGATCGTGGGCCGTGGACCCCGGCGCATCACGGTGGTTCTCACCGATTGCCTGCTGGAGGCCGACCTGCCTCCCAGCCGGGGCCTGAATATTCAGCCGGGCGAGGTGGTGCCGGTAAAAATAGCCAAGGCTGAGCCCCTGGACGGCATCCTGCGTCTGGAGTGGTAAGCGGCGGCGCCCCTTCTTACTGGCATTTAGGCCGGGCCGGGGAGGAGTCCCTTGCCGGGTGATTCCGGCCGGGGCTGAAGGCGGCGGCAAAAAAAGAGCGGCGCTCAGTCGTAGATGATGCAGTTCCAGCGGGAAAGGATTTCTTCGGCCTGTTCATCGAGGCGGTCGGCCACTTCGTGAATTTGAAACCGCCGGTCGCACTGGTCGCAGGCCATCCGGACCCTGCCGCAGGAGCGCATGATCGTCAAAAGCCCCTTGCAACGGGGGCAGCCCATGGTGGTGGACATCCGGGTAGCCATCAAATTCAATCCCTCCGCGGTAATTTTTCGGCGCAAGCCTGCCGGACCGGCCAGGCCGGCCGCGATTGCCGAATGGAGCAACCGGTTCCGGCAAATTAAGCCTGGCTGGGCCCGGCGATACCGGTCACCGGCGCGGTCAGACTCCGCTTTTAAGCCAGCAGACTCTGGCGGGTAAAAATAGCCCGCAACTCATAGCCCCGGGCTGCCAGAGCTTCGCCGCCGCCTTCCTGGCGATCGACGATGGTGGCCACCAGGCCGACCTGATAGCCTTGGGCTTCCACCCGGTCGATGACCTTCAGCAGGGTGCCGCCGGTGGTGACCACGTCTTCCACCAGGGCCACCACCGCTGCCTCGGGCAGGTTGCTTTGCCCCTCCAGATAGGCCTCGGTGCCGTGTTTCTTCGATTCCTTGCGCACGATAAAGGCCGGAATCGGGGCCTTTTCCAGGAAGCTGACCAGGGAAACCGCGGTGACAATGGGGTCCGCCCCCAGGGTCATCCCGCCCACCGCGTCGATCTTTTGCGGATTGTTTTGGATCATCTCGAAAAGCAACTTGCCGCACAGATAAGCCCCCTCGGCATCCAGGGTGGTCTGTTTGCCGTCGATGTAAAAATCCGATTCCTTGCCCGAGGTGAGGAGGTAGGTTCCTTCGCGGTAGGACTTTTCCAGAATTATTTGCTTTAAGCGCTGTCTGTCGTTCATTGGTATGATCCTTTTTTACATTTTCTGCAAGTAGTTGGCCAGGTTGGCCTTGGGACTCACCACCGGCTCGATCTCGCCGCCGCCGGCGGACATCACCACCATTACCCCGGGCCCGTGACCGGCCAGCACGCAGTCGGAATGGACCACGATGCCGATAACCACCCCGCCGCTGCGATAGATGCGGCCATAGCTGGCGTCGGCGTCGGTGATGGCGACGAAATCGCCCAGGCGCAGGTCGGTGAGCTGGTGTTTTGCCACTGTGGGGTGGTCGAAAAGCTGAATATCGTAATCCCCGCTGTGGCTATGGGGCGAACCCAGACCTGAACCCATGATCGCCGCCGGGACCTGGTGGGTCACCGGCACCTGCAACTTGCCGTCTTTGCCCGCTTTGAGGGGCAGGGCGCTCAGCAGGTCGGGATCCAGGTTCATGATGCTCACCTGGGGGAAATCGAGCAGCTTCAGGCCGCAGCCAAAGGCCTTGATCTGGATTTTATCGCCGATCACCAATGCTTCCAGGATTTTGGCGGGAAAATCGATCAGCACATGTTCAATGCCGCCGTGTTTGCCGGTCACCCGGCCCTTTTTGCCCTTGGCTTCGCCGCTGACGATGGTGGCCAGGTTGCCGGCGCAGGAAAAAAGATTAAGGGCCCGGTTGGGGCCGGGCTGGCCCTGGAACTGGGTAAAGTTGCTGATGGAAACTCCGGGCTCGACATGGTCGGCAAAAAAACCGCAGGCGGGATCGCCGATCCGCAGATTGTAGGTAATCCCGCCGACCCCGGGATAAATGGCGGAGTGCCCTTCCGGATTGATCCGGTAGGGGTTGACGCCGCCCAGCGGTGAAGTGATTTCCCCGATCACCGATTGACAGATCAGTTGTTCCCGGTTGGTTTTCAGCATAGTTTGCTCCTTGTTGGCATAATTGCGGCGCCGGCGGCGGCCCGCCCGGAATCTTCGCCCTTAAACGTTGAAGCGAAAATTTACACAGTCCCCGTCCTGGACAACATACTCTTTGCCCTCCAGGCGCAGCAGCCCTTTTTCCCGGGCCCGGGCCTCGCTGCCACAGGCCAGCAAATCCTGGCAGGAGACCACCTCGGCCCGGATGAAACCCCGTTCGAAATCGGTATGGATGACCCCGGCGGCTTGGGGGGCTTTGCTGCCCCGGGGCACCGTCCAGGCCCGGGTTTCCTTTTCCCCCACGGTGAAAAAGGTTATCAGCCCCAGCAGTTCATAACCGGTGCGGATCAGCCGGTGGAGTCCCGGTTCGCTCAGGGCCAGGTCTTCGAGAAAATCGCGGCGTTCGGCTTCATCCAGCCGGCTCAACTCCTCTTCAATGGCTCCGGAAATCATGACCAGCGAGGACTTTTCGGCGGCGGCGGCCCGGCTCAATTCCTCGACCCAGGGGTTGCCGCGGCTGATGTCCTCTTCGGCCACGTTGGCGACGTACAAAACCGGCTTGGCGCTGAGCAGAAACATGGTCCGCAACAGCTCCCGGCCGTTGTCGTCCAGCTCGAGGGAGCGGGCCGGCAGGCCCTGATCGAGATGGTTTTCAATGGCCTGCAGGATCAACACCTGTTCCTTGAAGATTTTGTCGCCGGACTTGGCCTGGGAGACGGTTCTGTCAAGACGCTTGCGCACGCTTTCCAAATCGGCGAGAATCAGTTCGGTGTTGATGATTTCCCGGTCCCGCAGAGGGTCGACATCACCGCTGACATGAACGATATTGTCATCTTTGAAACAGCGGATCACGTGGGCGATGGCGTCAACCTGGCGGATATGGCCCAGGAACTGGTTGCCCAGGCCCTCGCCCTTGCTGGCCCCGCTGACCAGACCGGCAATATCGACGAATTCCATCCGGGCGTTGACCTTGTTCCTGGTTTTGACCATGGCGGCCAGGCGGTCGAGCCGTTCATCGGGGACCGGGACCATGCCCACGTTGGGCTCGATGGTGCAGAAGGGGTAATTGGCCGATTCGATGCCGGCCGCGGTCAGGGCGTTAAAGATGGTGGACTTGCCCACATTGGGCAGGCCGACAATGCCGCAGCGAAATCCCATGGTAACAGATATCCTCAGAAAAGTTGGGCTGGCAGGAGCGGGCGCAGGGCTCAAGCGCAAAAACTTTTACTTATAATGGTTTCGGGGCAATTCAGCAAGATAAACGTCAAGGAGAAATTTTGGCCATTACGGGGAGGCGGCGGCGCAAGTGGTGAGCTATAAAGGGGTAGGGCGGCTTGGGGAGCTGCTGGGCGGACTGGCTACGGCTCGGAGTTGGCGCTCTCGGCTGGCCCAGCATACCGTTTTTCTGTTCTGGCCCGAAGTGGTGGGGGAGGAAATTGCCGCCGTTTCCCGGCCGGAAGTAATCCGGGACGCGGTTTTGTGGGTTCGGGTGGCCGACCCGGTCTGGACCCAGCAACTCCAGTTTGAAAAAAACGTTATGCTGACCGCAATCAACCAGCGCCTGCAGCCCGCGGAGCAACTGGCCGCCATTCGTTTCCGCCTGGACCCCGGCCTGGAACGGGAACAGGAGGAGCTTGCCGGGGAACGGCTCGAGGCGCAAGAAGCCGCCGCCAGGACGGCCGGATCCCGGCGGGATGTCAGTCCCGACCCGGCCAAAGAGGCCGAATTTGTGCGGATGATTGGGGGGATCAAAGATGCCGAGGCCAGGGCCAATCTCCTGCGTCTCTGGCGCAAGGCGCAACGGGCGGGCGGTTAGACGGACTGAAATTGGGCCGTCTGCGGCCAAAGCCTAATCGGCCTGAGCCGGTCTGGGGAATCCCTTAGTCCAGGTCGTTGAAAATGTACTGCAACAGGGCGATAACGGCGATGGCGGCGGTTTCCGCCCGCAGAATCCGGCGCCCCAGGCCCACCGCCAGAAAACCGGCTGCGCGGGCCTGGGCAATTTCCTCGGTGCTGAAACCGCCTTCCGGTCCGATCAGGACCATGATGGAGCGCGGGATGGCGAGGCTATTGACGACGCTCCTCAGGGGCGGGGCTTCCGGCTGTTCCCAACAGATCAAGCGCAGATCGCAGCCCTCGCCGGCGGCCAGCACCTCGGCGAAGGAACGGGCCGGGTGGCAGGTCGGGGGCCAGGGCTGATTGCATTGCTTGCATGACTCCTGGATGATCCGCTGCCAGCGGGCGAGCTTTTCCGGCCCGGGGGCGGGGTTTTTGGTGTGGGTGGAAAGCAGGGGATGGATGGCCCTGACCCCCAGCTCGGTGCATTTCTGCACCACCAGATCCATCTTTTTGCCCTTGAGCATGGCCTGGCCCAGGTGGATGGCCAGCCGGTCCGGCGGGGTGTCGCTGGCGGCCAGCACCGCCAGTTCGACTCGGTGCAAGTCGCCGCCCTCGATCTTAGCCTGGTAAACCATGCCGCTGCCGTCGAAGAGTTCCACTTCGTCGCCCGTTTTCAGGCGCAGAACCCTGAGCAGGTGGTGGGCATCGGTCCCGGCCAGAAAGGCCCGGGAGCCGGCGATGGCCTGGCGGTCAATGAAAAATCGTCTCATTACGGTTGCTCTTGCTTCCGGTTATTGCCCAGCGCTGGTTTAACCTTCTCCGCCGGCCGGTTTGTGGAACAGAAAAGCGGCCCATTCTTCCTGGCAGGGGTTGGCGACCAGGTTAAGGCCCAGGTCCCGGAAGCGGTGCTCGATCCGGTTTGCCTGCTCGCCCACCAGGATGCCGGCCAGAACCAGGTGGCCGCCGGGCCTTACCAGGTCGGTCAGAACGGTGGCCAGTTCCAGCAGAACATCGGCGGTGATATTGGCGATTACCGCTTCGAAGGTGGTTTTTAATTCCCCAATGGGGGTTGCCGAGGCCCGGACAATATTTTCCAGCCGGTTGCGCTGAATGTTGCTTTGGGCCGCCTCGACGGCCAGGGGATCGTTGTCCAGGGCCAGGATTTCTTTTCCGCCCCAGAGTGCCGCCGCCATGGCCAGAATGGCGGTGCCGCAGCCGGCGTCCAGGATGGCAACCGGCGGACGGGGCGAGGCAAAAATGGTTTTAAGCAGTTGCAGGGCCAGCCGGGTGCTGGCATGGTGGCCGGTGCCGAAAGCCATGCCCGGGTCCATTTCGATCACTTTTTCCCCGGCCTGGGGGGTGTAGTCCTCCCAGCTCGGCTTGATGGTCAGGCCTGGGGCCACGGCCAGGGGGGTGAACTCCTTTTTCCAGGCCGCGTTCCAGTCGCATTCGGTGATGACTTCGGTTTGCGGTTCAGGGATCAGGATGGCCGGGTTTTGCCGGCGCATTTGGCCCAGGAAGCCGTGGATGGTTTCCAGGTGGTCGTTGAGAAGGTCGTTCTGCTCGAGATAGACCGTGACCTCTTCCCAGCCGGAATCCTCCCCGAAACCGGTGTAGCCCTGCTCAACTCCGCTGTCGCTGCAGGAGGCCAGCAGGGCGGCGATCGCCTCGGCCTGCTCGGTCGGGCATTGGATCGAGATTTTTAGCCAGGTGCGAGGCTTGTTAAGCATGGCGGTCGCCTGAACTGGTTGCGGGTTGCGGGATGATCCGGTTAACTGCGGCTTGGAGCTGCGAATTTACCGGAACTATCTGGTCATGACAACCGAAACCATCCGGCAGCCCGGAGTAAGCCAGGCTGGAGTCCGCTCTTGCTTGGCGGTCAGGTTATTTTTAATCAGGTTTACGAGAACCGCTTGCAGCAAGCGGGACGCTTCGGCGAGGACTTGAGGTTCATGGAAAAGCAGGAGCTGGAAAAACTTTTGCGCGAGGTTGCTGCCGGCCGTTGTCCGGTGGACAGGGCCCTGGGGGCTCTTCGGCATTGGCCGGGAGAAATGCTGGGCTGCGCCCACCTTGACCACCAGCGGCGCCTGCGCACGGGAACTCCCGAGGTGGTCTATGGCGAGGGCAAAAGTGCGGAGCAGATCGGCCTGATCATGGAGAAACTGCTGGAAACAGGTGAAATGGCCCTGGCGACCAGGGTCGATGAAGAAAAGGCGGCGGCGGTCCGCTCGATTCTGCCCGGGCTGATCTATCATCAGCAGGCCCGGATGCTGACCACCGGTTTGCCGGCGATTGACCCGGCCAGATGCCGGGGCAAAATTCTGGTGATTTCCGCCGGAACCTCCGATGAGCCGGTGGCCGAAGAGGCCGCCGTAACCGCTGCCTGTCTCGCTCAGCCGGTGGAACGCCTGTATGATGTGGGAGTGGCGGGAATTCACCGTTTGCTGGGCCGGCGTCACTTGCTGGACGAGGCCGCCGTACTGATCGTGGTGGCCGGCATGGAAGGGGCTTTGCCCAGCGTGGTCGGCGGTCTGGTGGATAAGCCGCTGATCGCCGTGCCCACCAGCGTGGGCTATGGAACCTGTTTCGGTGGAATCGCCGCCCTGCTGGGCATGCTCAACAGCTGCGCTCCGGGAGTGACGGTGGTCAATATCGACAACGGATTTGGCGCCGCCTGCGCCGCCGGGACTATTAATAGAAGGACTTGAACCCGGGCCGGGGGCCGGCAAAAAAAGATGGCAAAAGTCATTGACAAGCCGGGAGGCGGCGGCTATCTTGCCGCCCTTTCCGGGATGCCCGGGAAGGCCGGAACCGGCTGATAAAACCGGGTTGCCGGATTTGAAAAAAAGTAAAAAAGCGATTGACAGTGTTGGCGGTTTTGGTTAAATTGCCGACTTGCCCTTCAGGGTTTCCCTGGGGC
>NZ_JBIPKI010000006.1:0-82269 GCF_044068515.1 Desulfurivibrio nitratireducens | reverse complement strand
CAGAACCTCGGCGGCCGCCTTGCGCTCCCCGACGATCCGGTAGCGCTCCGGAGCCGGCTCAACCCCGTCGAGTCGCAACTCCAGCAGCTCCAACTCCTCGCCATCGAGGGCCAGCACCGCCCCAGTCGGCGCTGCTGCTTCCGGGACGCCAGGGCTGGGGCCGCCGCCGGCTGAGGCCTCGGGATTGCACCGCAGCCGCAGCCGGCACCTCACCAGGGCATGGTCGGCAAAAAGATCGATCCGCAAATCGACATCATCCACCAGATAAGGGAAGGGTCGGTAATCGGCCAGCAGAACCGGCCGGGGAGTTTTATCATCGGTGCTCAAAACCTGCTCCTGCCTCTGATTTTTATAAATCCGCGCGGGGCCGCGGAAGCAAAATTGTCGCCCGCCGGATTGACAGATCGCCCCGACGGCATTAAAGTATGGTCCGCGAGGGACGTAACCCCCCGATTACACGGCCTATGCCCCAATAACCACCATTTTTGTGCAAGTTAACCGAGCTTTTTTGCCCTGCTCATCCAGCCGGAGGCTGCCGCCGCCGGCTGGTACCAGGCCCCAGCAGAGCAGCCTGTTCCCAGGATCAAGGAGTTGCCGTCATGCCGATTTACGAATACGAATGCCAAGCCTGCCAGAAAATCACCGAAGCCCGTCAGGGCATCAGCGATGCCCCCCTTACCACCTGCGGTGATTGCGGCGGCCAGCTCTGCAAGATAATCTCCCAGAGCTCTTTCCGGCTCAAGGGCGGCGGCTGGTACGCCGACGGCTACAGCAGCAGTTGCAGTTCCGCTAAGTGCCCGGCGGCGGCCGGTTCCTCCTCCGCTTCATCCCCCACCCCTGCCGCCCCGCCCTGCGCCGGGACCTGCGGCTGCTAGCAATAAGCCTGGCAGTCCCCATCCTGGCGCTTGCAGCCCAAGTTGCTGCCGCCAAGCTGAGGGTCTGCCGGGCTTTCGCCTTACTTTTTCACCCTCCCGCTCTGCCAGAGCGCACCCTTTGCTGATCGGTCCTTACCTGACCATAATGGCCATGGCGTCACCGTAGCTGAAAAAGCGGTAACGCTCCTGGACCGCGTGGCGGTATGCCCGCATAATGGTTTCCCGGCCGGCCAGGGCGCTGACCAGGAAAAGCAGGGAGGAGCGGGGTAAGTGGAAATTGGTCAGCAGGTTGTCCACCACCCGGAAATCATAACCTGGGTAGATGTAGAGGGAGCAACGGCCGCCGCCGGCCTGAACCTGCCCGTCAGCCCCGGCGGCGGCTTCCAGGGCGCGCACCGAGGTGGTTCCCACCGCCCAGATTTTACCGCCGGCAGCCCGGACCTGGTTGACCAGGGCCGCATTGGCGGGGCTGATCGTATAATCTTCGGCGTGAATGGCATGTTTGCGGATGTCGGAGCAACGCACGGGAGCGAAGGTGCCGTAACCGACATGGAGGGTAACCTGGGCCTGTTTCACCCCCTTTTGCCTGATTTCGGCCAATAAATTCTCGGTGAAATGAAGCCCGGCCGTAGGGGCGGCCACCGCCCCGGTTTCCCTGGCGTAGACGGTCTGGTAACGGGTGCGGTCGGCGGCGGTTGCTTGCTGCCGCTTGATGTAGGGCGGCAAAGGCATCCGGCCGTAACGGGCCAGGCAGTCATCGAGCAGGGTCGCAGGATCGGTGGTTGCCGTCCCGTTCAACTCCAGGCGTACCCGCACCTGGCCGCCCTCCCCCACCGCCACCACCTCCGCCCGGCAATCCTCGCCGAAAACCAGGATGTTTCCGACCCGCGGGCCTTTGGAGCTTTTCAGCAAACCCCAAGCCGGCTCGCTTTGCCGCAGCCCGGCAGGGGCTGGGGAAGCCGCGGCCATACGGGGGTATTCCAGCAAGAGCAGTTCCACCTTGCCGCCGCTTGCCTTGCGCCCCGGCAAGCGGGCCGGGAAAACCCGGGTGTCGTTGAAGACCAGCAGGTCCTCGGGCTGCAACAAGTCAAGGAAATCGGGGAAGCGGCGATCGACCAGGGTGTCGCCGCGGCTGTCGCAGACCAGCAGGCGGGAGGCATCGCGCCGGGCAGCCGGTTGCTGGGCAATCAACTCCTCCGGCAGGTCATAATCGTAGTCGGCCAAGTGGTAGGTATGCATCGCTTAAACCAAACCGCTGCGTTGAGCCAGGTAACACAGCAAAAAACCCAGGCCCAGGGCGGCCAGCCCGAAAACCCGCAAGGTGGCGGGCGGCAATTCCTGCACCTGACCCAACCAGCGTTTCATCGCCTCGGGAAAGGCCGCGTAGGGCAGGCCTTCGATGATCAGGACCAGGCCGATCAGGGTCAAAAAAAATTCCATGGCAAGGCTCCGGACGAACAGTTATATTGAGCTTTCCGCCAGCACCCCGGGTAAATCCCGGGCCACGGCCGGGCCAATATAACCGACCCCGCGGCAAGCTGCAAACACCCCGGCCACCCCCCGGCTCCATGAGTCCCGGGGAGAGCAGGGGGTTGCCTGATTCCCATCAGTTCATCGAACCCTTCCTGGTATTTTTTGCGTGATGCCCAAGCATGGCAATTTTTCCTGACAGAATGATGCTGAGCCGGCGCGACAAGGCCCTGCTCACCGTGCTGGCCGCCGCCCTGGTCGGCATCCTGCTGGTGCTGGCCTTGCTGGGCTGGTATCTGTGGCGGGAATCGGTGGTGGCGGAGGAAGTGCGCCTGGGCAAGCTGGCAAGCCGCCTGGGCGAGCAAACCGAGCAGGCCATCGTCGATGCCCGTGACCTGCTGGATCACCTCAACCAACTCGAGACCGCTCCCTGTTCCCCCGAACACCTCGGCGCCCTGCAGGAAGCGGCGATCACCCGACCCCATGTTCGAGCCATCGGCTACTGGCGGGCGGCGGAACGCAGGTGCGGGGTTGGTTTCATTCAAGGCCGGCCCCTGACGCCGCCCCAAGCCAGCCGGATCTATGACACCGGCGTCATTGCCTGGTGGCCCGGCCCGGCTACCGCCGTGGGCGGGGTGGAACTGTTCCTGATCCGGTTCGGCGAGCACGACCTGGCCATCGACCCCCGGCTGGTTATGAATCCCGGCTTGCTGGCGGAGCAGAAAGTAGAGCTGTGGGTGGAAGGAATGTCCCTGGCCGTTCATCCCTCCGGCGCCATATTGCCGCCGCCAGGGGAGTTGGCCCCCGGCTTGACCGTGGACCGCGCCAATAACCTCATCCTGGCCCGTTTCTCCCTCGGCACCCTGTTTCCCATCGACATCGTGGCGATGCAGCCCCTGGGCCTCTTCTGGCAGCGCTATTTCCCTACCCTGATTGGCGCCGGACTGCTGGGAATGGTTCTGGTGGTGCTCTGGCTGTTCGCGGTGCTGCGCTACTCGCGCCATCACCTTAGTCTGCCCGCGGAGTTGCGCGACGCCATTGGCGGGGGCCAATTAAGCGTGGTCTATCAACCGATCGTCGACCTGGCCAGCGGCTGCTGTGTCGGGGCTGAAGCCCTGGCCCGCTGGCGCCGGGATAACGGTGAAGCCATCGGCCCCGACGTATTCGTGCCCATGGCCGAGGAAAGCGGCCAGGCCACGGATCTCACCCTGGCGGTACTTCGGGTGGTGCTGGCAGAGCTGGGCGATCTATTGCGCAACGACCCCGGCCTGGTGATCAATCTCAACCTGAGCGGCAGCGATCTGGCCTCTCCCCGCTTCAGCCAGGCGCTGACCCGGATGCTGCAAACCGCCAAGGTCGCCCCGGCATCCATCAAACTGGAAATCACCGAATGCTCCCTGCTCAATACCAGCCATGTGAGCGAGCACATCAGCGCCCTGCGCGCTCTTGGCCACCGCATCGCCATCGACGATTTCGGCACCGGCTACTCCAGTCTCGCCTACCTGGAAAACCTGGAACTGGATACTCTCAAAATTGACAAGACCTTTGTCGACGCCATCGAAAGTCACGCCGTGACCAGCAGTGTGATTGGCCATATCATTGAAATGGCATCATCACTCCGGCTTGATATTGTCGCCGAGGGCATCGAATCATCCCACCAGGCCCGCTGGCTCCGGGAGCAACGGGTGACTTTCGGCCAGGGCTACCATTTCAGCCGGCCCCTGGCGGCGGAGCAATTCCGCCGCTGGTGCGATGAGCAGACCGGCGCCGCCGCTAAAACTTAACCTGGAAAACGGAGTTTAACTTGCAATTGCGGATTTCTAACCGGCGACCAACCCTGGCGGGGAGCGCCCTGCTGGCCCTGACGATTTTGCTCACTGCTTGCGGCCCGCTGCTTCCCCCGCCGGAGCCTGGCGATCCCCATCCAACCCCGGTGCGGGAGGTAAGACCGCTGAACGGGCACGAATTGGTGATCGTCCGCTCCGAGGACGAGATCGAACGCCAGCGCCGGCACTGGCTGCAAGGAGCGGGCACCAATCTGGCCCCGGATAGCGTCGGGTACTTCATGGACGTGCAGACGGCCCGGCTGCGCCAGGAACTGGCGGGCACGGGGGTTGCCGTGGAGCGTAAGGAGAACGCCACCACCATCACCTTCCCCGGCAATACCAGCTTCGAAACCAACAGCGCCCGCCTCGATCCGGCCATGGAGCCGGTTCTGGTCGCCATTGCCCGGGTGCTGAACGAGTACCGCCAAAGCCTGATCGTGGTGACCGGCCATACCGACAATCTGGGCGATCGCGGCCATAACCAGCGACTTTCCGAAGAACGAGCTTTGGCGGTGGGGCAACAGTTGCTGGCCGCCGGCATCCCGCCGGGTCGCATGGTGCTGATCGGTTACGGCCCCGACCGCCCCGTTGCCGAGGTTGACACCCCGGAAGGACGCGCTCTCAATCGCCGGGTGGAACTGATCGTCCATCCCCTGGTCGAGCCTTAACCGCCCTGGTCGCCGCTTTTGCGGCCGGCAGGTTGGCTGATTGCCATGCCGTCAAGCTCAATCGCCAGTCGGCCGACTATTGGCCCACCGCCGGGCCCTCCTTGCCCCAGGGATCGGGAGGAATTTCCTCTTTGCCCAGCGGGTGTGGGGGCATCATCTCCTTGCCAAGCGGGTGCGGGGGCATCGCCTCTTTGCCCAACGGGTGCGGCGGCATCGCCTCTTTGCCCAGCGGGTGCGGGGGCATCGCCTCTTTGCCCAACGGGTGCGGCGGCATCGCCTCTTTGCCCAGCGGGTGCGGGGGCATCGCCTCTTTGCCCAACGGGTGCGGCGGCATCGCCACGTTGCCGTCTGGTCGGGCAATCCCGGCCTTGCCCTCTTCCGGCTGGATCGTTGACGGCCGCACCTCCTTGCCCAGCGGATCCGGAGGTATCGCCAAGGCCACCCCCGCCAGGACCAAGCCGGCTGCCATCATGATAGCCAGGGTTTGGTAAATCAAGGTTTTGCCCATCATCCTTCCTCCTGCTTCTCAATTTAAGGCAAGGGGCTCAACTCGCCCCAACCCGGCACCCCTTCCCTTCCCGGCCGCGACTTGGGGTCGGCCACGGACAAAGATTGGCAAAGATCGACGCTGATCCTCACCAATTATAGCACCACGTTTTGGCTGCTGCTGAAATATTTCAGCGCCGGCCGGGGCTTGCCGACCACGACCGGGACCAGGCAAAATCCAGGGCTTTCCGGGTGCATATTTCCCGGCGGCCGGGTATAATGGCCCGCCTATGCAAGCCAGAAAAATTACCAGACAGATCAGGGTGGGGCCGGTGCCGGTGGGCGGCGGGGCGGCTGTTGCCGTCCAGTCGATGACCAATACCGATACCCGCGACGTGGAAGCCACCGTGGCCCAGGTGCGGCGCCTTGATGAGGCCGGCTGCGAGATAATCCGGGTGGCGGTCCTCGATCTCGAGGCGGCCCGGGCCATCCGGGCCATCCGGGACCAGATCGCCATCCCCCTGATCGCCGACATCCATTTTGATCATCGCCTGGCCGTTGCCGCCATGGAGCACGGGGCCCAGGGCATCCGGATCAACCCCGGCAATATCGGGGGCAAGGCCAAGCTGGCCCGGGTGGCCGCCGCCGCCCAGGCCCACGCGGTGGCGATCCGGGTGGGGGTCAACGCCGGCTCCCTGGAAAAGGATATTCTGGCCCGGCATGGGCACCCGGTCCCCGCCGCCCTGGTGGAAAGCGCCCTGCGCAATATCGCCCTGCTGGAAGAGCTCGGTTTCCATGAGCTGAAAATTTCCCTTAAATCCTCCGATGTGCTGACCACCATCGCCGCTTACCGGCAGTTGAGCGCGGTCTGCGATTATCCCCTCCATCTGGGGGTAACCGAGGCCGGAGGCCTGATCGCCGGCACGGTCAAGTCCAGCGTCGCCTTGGGGATTCTGCTTTTCGAGGGGATCGGCGACACCCTGCGAATTTCCCTGACCAGGGATCCGGTGGAGGAAATCCGGGTGGCCTACGAACTGCTGCGCAGCCTGCGTTTGCGCCAGCGCGGGCCGGAGCTGATCTCCTGCCCCACCTGCGGCCGCTGCCAGGTCAACCTTTTCAGCCTGGCCGAGGAGGTTGAAAGATATATTCAGAAAATTGCCACCCCGCTGAAAATCGCCGTCATGGGCTGCGTGGTCAACGGTCCCGGCGAGGCCCGGGAGGCGGATATCGGGGTGGCCGGCGGCAACGGGGTGGGCATTATCTTCAAGAAAGGCAAAGTTTTCAAAAAAGTGCCGGAAGCCCAAGTATTGGAGGTTTTTTTGGCCGAAATAGATAAAATGACCCAAAAGCTCGAGCGCTGAACGGTTGGGCAAACACCAACGGCAGCCGTCTTTAATCACTGCTCCCGACGGAAACCAGAACCCAAAATAAGGAACTGTCACCATGCGTTTTTCCCAGCTGCTGCTGCCGACCCTGAAGGAAGACCCGGCCGAAGCCGAGGTAGTCAGCCATAAACTCCTGCTGCGGGGCGGTTTTATCCGCAAACTGACCGCCGGGGTTTACTCCTACCTGCCCCTGGGCCTGGCCGCCGTCCGCAAGGTCGAACAGATCGTCCGCGAGGAAATGAACCGGGCCGGAGCCCAGGAAGTGCTGCTGCCCATGGTCCAGCCCGCCGATCTCTGGCGGGAATCGGGGCGCTGGGATAAATACGGCCCTGAACTGCTGCGCTTCAAAGACCGCAATGAGCGGGAGAGCTGCCTGGGGCCGACCCACGAGGAGGTCATCACCGACCTGGTCCGGATGAATATCCACTCCTACCGGGGCCTGCCCCTCAATCTCTACCAGATCCAGACCAAGTTCCGCGACGAAATCCGGCCCCGCTTCGGCCTGATGCGGGGCCGGGAATTCATCATGAAGGACGGCTACAGCTTTGACTCCGACGAGGCCGGGGCCGACGCGACCTACGCTAAAATGTACGAGGCCTACCAGCGTATTTTTACCCGTTGCGGCCTGGCCTTCCGGGCGGTGGAGGCGGATACCGGCACCATCGGCGGCAGCTTTTCCCACGAATTCATGGTCCTGGCCGCCACCGGCGAGGATGTGGTGGTGATCTGCCAGCACTGCGATTACGCCGCCAACCTGGAAAAGGCCACGGCCCAGGCGGAAGCGGCCGCCGCCGGGGATAACCCCCTGCCGCTGAACAAGGTCGCCACTCCCGGCCAAAAAACGGTGAGCGAGGTTTGCGAATTTCTCCAGATTCCGGCCGAATCCCTGGTCAAAACCATGATTTATCTCGCCGACGGGCAGCCGGTGGCGGTGCTGCTGCGGGGCGACCATGAGGTTCAGCCGGTGAAGTTGCAGAACCTGCTGGGGGCCCTGGAAGTGGTCCTGGCCGAAGACGACAGCATCGGCCGGCTGACCGGCGCGCCAGCCGGCTACCTGGGGCCCGTGGGCCTCGAAGTTCCCCTGGTAATGGATGCGGCGGTGGCCGGAATGGCCAACTTCGTCACCGGGGCCAACGAGGCCGACCACCACCTGGTCAACGTCAATCCCGGCCGCGACTTTGCTCCCGACCACCAGGGCGATATCCGGATGGTCAACGAAGATGATCTTTGCCCCCGCTGCGGCGGTAAACTCGCCCTGACCCGGGGCATCGAAGTGGGCCACATTTTCAAGCTGGGCACCAGTTACAGCCAGGCCTTGAACGCCACCTTCCTCGATCAGCAGGGGCAGAGCCGGCCCTTTGTCATGGGCTGCTACGGAATCGGCGTCAGTCGCACGGTGGCGGCGGCCATCGAGCAGAGCCATGACCGCGACGGCATCATCTTTCCCCTGCCCATCGCCCCCTTCCAGGTGATCCTGCTCAACCTCACCCCCAAGGATGCGGAGATCAGCGCCGAGGCCGAACGGCTCTACCGGGAGTTGCGGCAACAGGGAATCGAGGTTCTGCTGGACGATCGCGATGAACGGCCGGGCAGCAAGTTCAAGGATGCCGACCTGATCGGGATTCCCATCCGCCTGATGGTGGGCAAGCGCTTCAAGAACGAGGGTCTGCTGGAAATCCGCACCCGGGCCGACGGCCAGACCAGGGAGGCCACGCCGGCCGCGGCCCTGGCGGTGATCCGGGAAATGGTGGCCAACGCCCTGGAGCCGGCCGCCCCGGCCTGAGTCCGGGCCTCGTTGATGGCCCCGGCAGAGAACCCGGGAGACCTGAACCGGACCAAAGCGGTTGTTGCTCCGGGTTTTCGCGATTCACTAAAATCCGTGCTCGATAAGCGGGGAACCATGACCAGCATCGACGAGATCATCAGTCAGGCCGCCAGCTATATGCCTGACGAGGACCTGGAGCCCTTACGCAAGGCCTACCACTTTGCCGAGAAAATCCATCAGGGGCGCCACCGTCTCTCCGGCCGCCCCTACCTGGAGCATGTGCTGGCGGTAACCGCCATCCTGGCCTCCATGCGCCTGGATGTCGCCAGCCTCACCGCCGGCTTGCTCCACGGGGTCCTCAAACAGAAGGAGCATCCGGTCAGCCAGGCCAAGCTGCGCGAGGAATTCGGCGATGATGTCGCCAATATCGTCGCCGGGGCCACCCGGATCACCGCCGTCCAGTTCAACAGTCGCCTGGCCTATCAGGCCGAAAACATCCGCAAGATGCTGCTGGCCATGGCCACCGATATCCGGGTGCTCCTGGTCCGGCTGGCCGACCGGCTCCATGACATGCAGACCCTCAACGTGGTTGATCCGGAAATCCGGGAGGAAATCGCCCAGGAAACCATGGATCTCTACGCCCCCCTGGCCGGACGGCTGGGGATCGACTGGATCAAGCGGGAGCTGGAGGATCTGGCCTTCTCCCAGCTCCAGCCCGAAGCCTACCGCCAACTGGCGGCCAAAATCCAGACCTCGCTGCCCGACCGGGAAATTTACGTGGAAAGGATCAAGGATCTGCTTTCCCATCATCTCCGCGAGAACGGCCTGGAGGATTTCCGAATCCTGGGCCGGCCCAAGCACCTCTACAGCATCCACAAGAAACTGCTGGTCCAGAATATCACCATCGACAAGGTCTACGACAAAGTCGCCTTCCGGATCATCGTCAATGACCTCAAGGAGTGCTACCAGGCCCTGGGGGTGATCCACTCCTTATGGCCCCCCATCGACGGCCGCTTCAAGGATTTTATCAGCCACCCCAAGGCCAACGGCTATCAGTCGGTCCATACTTCGGTGATCGGTCCCGACGGTGATTTCATGGAAATCCAGATCCGCACCGAGGCTATGGATCGCATCGCCTCGGAGGGCATCGCCGCTCACTGGGCCTACAAGGAGGGTCAGTCCGCCAGTATCCGCGACGTCAAGCTTTTCAAGTGGCTCAAGCAACTGGTGGGGATGCTCCAGGACCTGAAAGACCCCGGGGAACTGCTGGAGACGGTCAAAGGGGAGCTTTACGAGGACGATATTTACGTATTGACCCCCAACGGCGAGGTCAAGGGTTTCCCCAAGGGCAGCACGCCTTTGGATTTCGCCTACAGCATTCATACCGAAGTGGGTCACCATTGCAGCGGGGCCAAGGTCAACGGTCAGATCACCCCCTTGCGCACCCCGCTCAAAAATGGCGACGTGGTGGAGATCATCACCTCGCCCAGCCGCAACCCGAGCCGCAACTGGCTCCACATCGTCAAAACCAGCCGGGCCCGCAACCGGATCCGCCAGTGGCTCAACCAGGAAGAACGGGAGCAAAACCTGGCAAAGGGCCGGGAAATCTGTGAGCGTGAACTGCGCAAACACGATATCAGCTTAAAAAAGCTGGTAAAAACCGGGCACTTGAAAGAGGTTTTGAAAAGCCTGAGTTGTAATTCCCTGGACGAATTGCTGCACAAGGTGGGAACGGGCAAGCTGGCGGTGGCCTCCATCACCCGCCTGCTCCAGCCGGCGGAGTTGCGGCAGGAGGAAGCGGCCACCGAGGCGGTCCTGCTGGACCGGGTCACCCGGGGCCGGGAGGGTCGTGAGCCCAGGGGCAGCGACGAGGTGGTCAGGGTGGAGGGGGCGACGGGCATCCCCACCAAGCTCGCCAACTGCTGCCTGCCGGTCCCCGGCGACGAAATCATCGGCTATATCACCACCGGCCGGGGCATCACCGTGCATAAGAGCAACTGTCCCAACCTGCTGGCCGGCGAAATCGAAAGAAGGATCGGCGTCAGCTGGAGCGGGGCGGCCCAGACCCCCTACCGGGCTTCGGTGGTGGCCATCGGCCGCAATCAGCGGGGCCTGCTGGCCACCCTGTCCAGCACCATCACCAATGACGACGCCAACATCGCCAGCCTGGAAGCGGGCACCCGGGGGGATGACGCTCGCTTCACCATGGTTCTGGAGGTCGAGGGCATCGAGCACCTCAACCGGATCCTCCAGCACATTCGTCAACTGGACGGCATCATCGAAGCCAGCCGCAAGTAAGTAAATCTCGCCAAAACCCCAGACCGGCTTGGCCGGCCATAAGAAAACAACGAGTTGACCAACGTTTCCTGTCGTCGTCGCGGAGGCTGGCGACGTCGACCAGTAAGTAAGTCCCAGCAGGATTCCGGGCCGGCCTGGCCGTTCAGCGGGCATAAAAAAACCCTCCCGGGGAAGGAGGGCAGGATCAAATCCCAAACCAAATAAACCGCGCCACCCAACTGCGGGGCCGGATCGCGGCTGGCCGGCTCAGCCGGCTGCTCAAACCTGGCGGCCGGCGGAGACCGTCGCTACAATATATATAAGGTTTTTACCCGCTTGCGCCGGCAGGCCCCTGGCGGGTCCGGCGACCATAATCCCGCACGGCGCCGAGCCTGATCGCGCAGGATGCGGTACAGCAGCAGGTTTAACTATTTGGTGATGGCGCCGGAGCGCAGACACCGGGTGCAAACCCGGACCCGCTTGGCATTGCCGCCGGGGGTGGCCATCCGCACTTCCTGAAGGTTGGGCAACCAGCGCCGCCGCGTTTTGTTGTGGGCATGGCTTACATTGTTGCCGACTTGCGGTTTCTTGCCGCAGATAGAACATATCTTGGACATATCTCAATACTCCCGGTAACTTAACAGTAAATAACGCCGTTTTAGGACGGCCCGGTCTGTCCCGCCGTCATGAACAGGACCCGCACATATAACCTTTCCGGATCTCCTTGACAAGTATTTTTGCCATCCGGCGGGCCAATCCTTTTCCGGTTGACCACCGGAAGGTAATATTGTATATAGCGGGCAATTTTCACGACCGCAAAATCCCATTTTTTCCCAGCAAACGGAAACTATTTCGTCCCACCATTGTCATACTCATTCGTACACCAACCTGCCAATGCCTTCAAAACTCAGCAGCCGAGGCGCTCATGACTAAAGAACAGAATCAGGTGTGGCGTTTTTTCGCCTCGGTTAAGCTTGCCCTTATCGTTATTTTCATGCTGGCCGTGATCTCGATTATCGGCACCATCATTCCCCAGGGCAAACAGCCGGCCTTTTACATCCAGGAATACGGCGCCGATCTGGCCCGGCTTTTCCAGGTCCTGGATATAACCAATATGTACAGTTCCTGGTGGTTCATCACCCTGCTGATCGTCTTCTCGGCCAACCTGATTGTCTGCAGCATCGACCGGTTGCCCAATGCCTGGCGGATGGTGCGGCTCGACAACCTGGACACCACCCCGGAACGCCTCCAGAAAATGCCCCTCAAGGCGGAAATGAAGCTGGCCGCCGATGTCCCCGCCGCCGCCGAGAAAATCAGTCGCCTGCTGGCCGCCGCCGGCTGGAAGGCCGCCCGGCGCGATCAGAAAGAGGGTGTGCTCCTCTTCGCCCAGAAGGGCGCCTGGTCCCGCCTGGGGGCCTACATGGTCCACATCAGCATCCTGACCATCTTTGCCGGGGCCCTGTTCGGGGCGGTGTTCGGCTTTAAGGCCAGTATCTTCTTCCCCGAAGGCGAAACGGTGGGCCATGTCTTCGAGCGCGGCACCGCCCGCCCGATCCCGCTGAACTTCGAACTCCACGTAGAAAATTTTGAAATCGGCTATTATCCCAACGGGATGGTGCGGGAATACCGTTCCGACCTGATCATCACCGATCCCGAGTTGCCCGAACCATGGCGGACTTCGATCCGGGTCAACCACCCCCTGAAGCATCGGGGGCTGACTTTCTACCAGTCCAGCTATGAACCGATGTCCGAGTTCATGATCAACGTCCGCAACAATGAAACCGGCCGGGAACGTTACGCCCTGGTCCCGCCCGGCCGCCAGGTGAGCTGGGGGGAAGAGGACGTCACCTTCGGGGTGATGAATACCATGACCGACCGGATGGGCCGGGTCCATGAATTCCAGATCTGGTTTGCCGACTCCTCCGAGGCCGATCCTTCAGTCTTCAATATGCAGGACAAGCAGACCGTTACCGTCCAGCGGCCGGATAACAATTACAGTTTCTACATCCAGCAGCGCTACGCCACCGGCCTGCAGGTCGCCAAGGATCCCGGAGTCTGGATCGTCTATCTCGGCTTCGCTTTGATGTGCCTGGGTCTTTATACCACCTTTATGATCACCCATCGCCGGCTCTGGGTCCACCTGACCCCGGATGACCGGGGCCAGACCAGGCTGTTGCTCTGCGGCGGCAGCAACCGCAACAAAGCCGCTTTCGATCAACGTTTCACGGAACTGGCCGAGCGCCTGCGCCAGAATCAAGCCATCAAACAGTAGAGAGGAAGGACCATGGAAAGCGCCCAACTGCTCAATCTCACCACCTTTGGCTACCTGGCCTCGTCGATGCTGTATGTCGCGATTCTGATCTTCGGGACCAAATACCGGACCCTGGGGCTCACCGCCACCCTGGTCACCATGGGAGCCCTGCTCCTCAGCACCATGGGCATTCTGCTCCGCTGGTACGAGGCCTTCCAATTGGGCTTCGGTTATTACGCCCCCTTTTCCAACATGTACGAATCCCTGGTCTTCTTCGCCTGGTGCATCGCCCTGACTTACCTGGTGCTGGAATACTTATACAAAAACCAGGCCCTGGGGGCGTTTATCATGCCCTTTGCCTTCCTCGCCCAGGCCTTTGCCGAGTACTGGCCCCAGTGGAACCAGGATCTGCGCCCGCTGCTGCCGGCCCTGCAGAGCAACTGGCTGATCGCCCATGTCATTGCCAGCTTCGTCGGCTACGCCGCCTTCGCCATCGCCTTCGGCATGGCGGTCATGTACCTGCTCAAGGCCCGCAACATCGAAAAAAGCGGCCGCCCGGATGGGACCTCCTTCTTCGCCGCCCTGCCCGGCCTCAAGGTGATCGATGAAGTGATCTACAAGGTGATATTCTTCGGCTTTGTCTGGTTCACCATCGGCGGCCTGATCTTCGGGGCGATCTGGGCCAATTCGGCCTGGGGCACCTACTGGAGCTGGGATCCCAAGGAAACCTGGTCGTTGATCACCTGGTTCATTTACGCCGCCACCCTCCATGTCCGCTACACCCGGGGCTGGAGCGGCAAAAAAATCGCCTGGCTGGCGGTGCTGGGTTTTGTTTCCACCGTCTTCACCTATTACGGCGTCAACTTTCTCCTCTCCGGCCTCCACAGCTACGGCTAAGAAAAACGGCGGCAAGCTGCAACAACGTCGCAGTCCGGCCGGCCGGCCAGCTACCACAGGGGGTTGCCGGCCGGTTTACTTAAAGCGTTATAATCCAGTGAATATCCGTAACCACCGAAGGCTGCCCAGTATCTGGCTTAAGGGAATCAATGGGTTTTCTCAACGGCAGAAAGCAAGCTCAGACGGCAAGATGATCGCTGTTTTTGCTATTGACGCCACCCCGTTGCCTCGTATATAGATGCTCGGTAATGATGCCAACTGGAACCTGCGGCTGACCCGGCCGCATCAATTGCAATAATTTAGAGAGAGGAGGTTTAACCGATGAAATTTACCGCAACCATCATCGCCATTGTGGCCACCATGGCTTTCGTCGCCACCGCCATCGCCACCATGCCCGGCCAGAATGCCGAATATGAAGGCGGCGCCATGGGTCAGGTCGTTTTCGACGGTAAGGCTCACGCCGACGCGGGCCTGAACTGCGCTGACTGCCATACCGAACTTTTCGGCATGAATCGGGAAGCCAAGATGACCATGGCCGACCACAACAACGGCACCTTCTGCTTCAGCTGCCACCGGGCCGACGGCACCGCCTTTGCCAGCGCCGACAACTGCGCCCGCTGTCATACCAAGTAAGTTGAACCACAGCCTGTCATCTGAGCAAGGCCGCTGCCAAGGCGGCCTTGCTCAGACATGATTTTCGTGGCCAGTCGCCCCCCCGCCAAAAAGAAAATCCGCACCTGGAACCACGCCCAGCTCTCTTATTTCCTGCTCTCCATCGCGGCCGGGCTCACCGTTCTGATCAGCACCACCCTCTTTATTTTTATCACCCTGGACCTGCCGGACATCGGTTCGCTGGACAGCTACCAGCCGGCTCAGACCACCCTGATTTTCGATGACCGGGGAGAGGTGGTCGAACGGGTCTTCAGCGAAAACCGGATCGTGGTTCCTCTGAACGAACTGCCGGAGCTCCTGCCCCAGGCCTTCATCGCCGCCGAGGACGCCCGTTTTTACGATCACAGCGGAGTCGACGGCTGGTCCATCGTGCGGGCCCTGGTCCATAACCTGCGAGCCGGGGAACGCCGCCAGGGGGGCAGCACCATCACCCAGCAGGTGGCCCGCGCTCTGCTGCTCAGCCGCGAAAAAACCTACAGCCGGAAAATCCGTGAAGCGATCCTGGCCTACCGGATCGATCAGCGCCTGAGCAAAGACGAGATTCTGCATATCTATCTCAACCACATTTATCTCGGCAGCGGCGCTTACGGAGTGGAAGCGGCATCCTGGACCTATTTCGCCAAGTCCGCCCGGGATCTCAACCTGGCGGAAATGTCGCTGCTGGCGGGACTGCCCCAGGCCCCCAGCCGCTACACTCCCCTGCGCCATTATACCCTGGCCAAGCGGCGCCAAGCCTACGTTCTGAATCGGATGGCCGAGGAAGCCTACATTACCCCTACCGCCGCCCGCCGGGCTTACCTCCATCCCTTGCTCTGGGCCACATCCCCGCAAGGCGCCCCGGAAAACGGCTACTTCCTCCAGCAGGTGAAAAACCAGGTGGAACAGCGCTACGGCCGCAAGCTGTTGCTCGAAGGCGGCTTGCGCATCTACACCAGCTTGAACCAGGAATTGCAGCAGAGCGCGGCGGCGGCGGTCGCCCATGGCATCCAAAGCTGGGAGGGGCGCCGCCGCCAAAGTAGTGGCACGGAACGGCCCCAGGCGGCCCTGATCGCCATCGAGGCCGGCACCGGCCTGGTCAAGGCGGTGAGCGGCGGGACCGACTTCAGCGCCAGCCAGTTCAACCGGGCCACCCAGGCCCGGCGCCAGCCCGGCTCGGCCTTCAAGCCGCTCATTTACGCCGCCGCTCTCGACCATGGCCTGACCCCGGCCACCATCATTGTTGATGAACCCATCCGCCTGCGCGGCGCCGGGCCCCGCCAGACCTGGGAACCGAAAAATTTTACCAACCGCTTCTACGGGCCCACCACCCTGCGCGACGGCCTGGTTTTTTCCCGCAATGTGGTCACGGTCAAAATCCTGCAGCAAACCGGACTCGATCCGGTTATCCAGTTGGCCCGGCGGCTGGGCATCAGCAGCCCGCTGAGCAACAACCTGTCCCTGGCCCTGGGCTCGGCGGAGCTTTCGGTTATGGAACTGACCGCCGCCTATGCCGCTTTTGCCAATGGCGGCATCTATCACCGGCCGATTTTCGTCCAAAGCGTCCGCGACCGGCTCGGCAACCTGCTGGAACAGAATCGCTCGACGGGCAGCCGGGCCCTGGATCCCCGCACCGCCTACCAGGTGACCCGACTGCTGGAAGGGGTCATCAAGGATGGCACCGGCCGGGGCGTGGCCGGAATCGCCATTCCGGCGGCCGGCAAAACCGGCACCACCGATCGCTACATGGACGCCTGGTTCATCGGCTACAACCCGGAACTGGTGACCGGGGTCTGGGTTGGCTTCGACCGCCTGGCCCCGCTGGGAGCCAACGAAAGCGGCGGCCGCACCGCCGCCCCGGTCTGGCAGCACTTCATGCAGGAAGCCAAAAAACAATTGAAAAATGAGGAATTTCCGCGGCCGCCGGGAATCGTGCTGATTCCCGTCAACAACGCGGTGGGAAAATACGAAGATAACCCTCGCCGCATATCATGGGAGGCTTTTCGAACCGATAATCTGCCCCCCAGCATGGTCAGCCCGCTGCCGGGGGCGGCAGAGTCGTCGGCCCGGGAAGTACGGCAAGCGAAGCCGGGAGGATGATCGAGGTCGGCCCCCCGACTGCCCGCCCGGGTCAACGCGAAATGCGTCAAGAGGCGGAAAGCCGGGCGGGGCCGGAAGAAGGCGGGAGATTCAGGATTTATGCTTGCGGGGGCGGTTTTTGACGTCGTCAATACCGAAGTTGACCAGGGTGAAATTGGCCAGCAATTCCTTATGCAGTGCCTCGGCCTTAGCCGGATCGCTGCTGGTAATCCGGATGGAAACCCTTTTCTTGCCCTCGGGGGCGTCTTCGAAGGAGGTGAGTATGCTGATCACCCGGACATCATAACCCCGCAGGATTTCAATAACCCTGGTAACCGAGCCCGGGGCGTCGGGCAGATCGAAGACATAACAGCGGGCGCCGTCCTTAATCCCGCTGGTCCGCACGAAGGCCCGCAGAACATCGGTTTCGCTGATCAGGCCGACCAGCCGGCCGGCCTCATCGACCACCGGCAGGCCGGAAATCTTGTCCTCGAGCATGATCACCGCCGCCAGTTCCAGGCTGTCCTTACCCTTAAGGGTCAGGGGGGAAGAGGTCATAACGTCCTTGACCTTCATCTCGGAGAGCAGGTAGTAAAGCTCATGGATATCCAGGGAAGAGGTCTTGGAGGGCGAAGCATCCTTGACATCGCGATCGGTGACGATCCCCAGCAGCTTGCCGTGGGAAACCACCGGCAGGCGCCGGATGTTGTTCTCCTTCATGACCCTGGTCGCCCGCATCAGCGAAGTATTTTCATCCACGGTCAGAACATTCTTGGCCATCCAGTCTTCAATCAGCATGGTATCCTCCTCGCAAAAGGGCGGTTACTGCCGCAACCGCCGCCATTAGATGACAACCTTGAGAAATCCTCGGCTAAGCGCCTTAATCCCTGTTTATATAAAGTATTCCCGGCTCCACCGCAACAGGTATAGTAAGCCGCAAGAGTTAACCGATCGCAATAAAGCCGCCAGGGTCCGCGTCAACAAACAGCTTGCCAATAACCTCCCGAGCCCGTAAAAAACCTTCATGTATCGACAAGCGTCCCCAACCGACCGGCCCGGCCGGCCCTTCAGCGACCGGCAACTGGATCAAATCCTGGGTTTCCTGGCCGAGGAAAAAAATTACGTCTTTCTCGAAAGCGCGCGCGTTACCCGGGAAAATCACCGCTCCCTGCTTTTTCACACTCCGCGGAAAATCCTGGTACTCCAACCCGGTGAAAGCAGCGAGGCCTTTTTTGCCGCCCTGGAAGAGGAGCTGCGGCAAGGCCGGCACCTGGCGGGCTGGTTTGCCTACGAACTGGGCTACCTGCTCGAACCGCGCCTCAGCAAGCTGCTGCCGGCTGACGGCGGCCCCCTGGCGGTCCTGGGGGTATTCCCCGCGCCGCTGGTTTACGACCATCTCCCCGGCCGCTGGCAAGAGGCCGCAGGGCTTGGGGCCGCGGCCCTGGAGCGGATCCTGAGCCAACCAACTCCTGATCGGCCCCCCTCCCAGGCGGACCCCCAACTGGCGGCAACAGAGCGGCGCCTCAATCTGACCGAAGCCCATTATTTGCGGCAAATCGAACGGATTAAGGAATATATCGCCGCCGGCGATACCTACCAGGTCAACTACACCTTCAAAGAGCAACTGCCCTGCCGGGGAACGGCGGCGGCCCTTTACAGCGCCCTGCGCCGCAACCAGCGGGTCTGTTACGCCGCCCTGCTCAGGCTGGCCGGACAAAATTTGCTCTCCTTGTCGCCGGAGCTCTTTCTGCGCCGGGAGGGCCGCTACTGCACGGTGCGGCCGATGAAGGGCACCATGCGCCGGGGCTTGACCCCCGAGGAAGATCGGCGCCTGGCCGAATTTCTCCACCGGGATGAAAAAAACCGCAGCGAAAACGTGATGATCGTCGATCTGCTGCGCAACGACCTCGGCCGGATCTGTCGCCCCGGTACGGTGCAAACCCTCGAACTCTTCACGGTGGAGAGTTATGAGACCCTCCACCAGATGACCTCCACCATCCGGGGGGAGTTGCGCCCCAACCTGGGGCTGCTGGAGATCTTCCGGGCCCTCTTCCCCTGCGGCTCGGTGACCGGGGCCCCGAAAATCCGGACCATGGAAATTATCCGCGAACTGGAACCTGAACCCCGGGGCGTCTATACCGGGGCCATCGGTTTTATCAGTCCGGGCGGGGCCATGGTTTTCAACGTACCCATTCGTACCGTCAGCTTGGAAAACGGCACGGCCAGCATGGGTCTCGGCTCAGGGATCGTCTATGATTCCAAGCCCCGCCGGGAATGGCGGGAGTGCCTGCTCAAGGGCCAATTTCTCACCCGGCCGGTGGCCCCCTTTGTCCTGATTGAAACCATGCTCTGGCAGCCCGACCACGGCTATCGCCTGCTGGATCTGCACCTGGAACGGTTGCTGGCCTCCGCGGCCGCTTTGGATTTTTGCGCCGATCGCGACGAAATCCAGGCCCTGCTGACGAGCCGGGCCGAGACTTACAGCGAACCGCAAAGGGTCCGGCTGACCCTGGCCAAGGATGGCACCCTGGCCCTGACCAGCGCTCCTTTCAAGGGCCGGCCCTGCTTCAGCTGGGATGATCTGCCCACCGGCGAAGGGAAGTTGCCGCTGGTAACCGTCGCCGACCGGCAGGTCGATCCCGGCCAGCCTCTG
Source organism: Desulfurivibrio nitratireducens (assembly GCF_044068515.1). Taxonomy (NCBI): domain Bacteria; kingdom Pseudomonadati; phylum Thermodesulfobacteriota; class Desulfobulbia; order Desulfobulbales; family Desulfobulbaceae; genus Desulfurivibrio; species Desulfurivibrio nitratireducens. The sequence goes on along the minus strand of NZ_JBIPKI010000006.1, from coordinate 62,989 downwards.
CTCTATCACAAAACCAGCCAGCGGGCTTTCTACGACCAGGAACGGGAACGGGCTCTGGCCGCCGGTTACCAGGAAGTGCTTTTTGTTAATACCAGGGGGGAGTTGAGCGAGGGCGCGGTGAGCAATCTCTTCATCCGCAAAAACGGCCGGCTCTTCACCCCGCCGCTGACCGCCGGCCTGCTCAATGGGGTCCTGCGCCGCCACCTGCTGCGCCAGGGCCAGCCACCCTTGCGGGAAGCCACCCTCTATCCCGCAGATCTGGCCGGGGCGGAAGCGATTTATATCGGCAATTCTCTGCGCGGGCTGATCGAAGTCCGCCTGGCCAACGAGCCGCGGCAGCTGATCCCGGGGCGCCCGGACCGGACCACTTAGCAGATGGAAGCTTGCCGGACCGCTGGCGCCGAACCGCGTGGCCATGACCGGCAAACTCAGCTCTTCTTTTCCCTCATCAGGGTCCGGATGATATCGGCCTTGCCGATCACCCCGACCAGCCGGCCCTGATCCACCACCGGCAGGGTATGGATCTGCTTTTCCGCCATGATGGTGGCGATTTCATCCAGGGGGGTGTCGGGGTTTACGGTCACGGGTTTGCCGGCGGAGATATCCTTGACCTTGCTGCCGGCCATTTTGCTGACCTGCTCTTCCACCTTGCGGCCCCGTTCCAGGAATATCACCGCCTCGAGAATGGTGATGGCGGTGGGAATATGCAGCTTCTTGGCCTGGTCGATCAAGTCGCTTTCGGTCACCACCCCGAGCAGGTTTCCCGCCTCGTCCACCACCGGCGCCCCACTGATTTTTTTCTCCCAGAGCAGGGCCGCCAATTCTTCCACCGGCATTTCCGGACTGACGGTGATCACTTCAGTGGTCATAATATCCTGGGCGCATTTCATCTTTATTTCTCCTTTTCTTCCTTCAGGCAGCGGAAGGCCGCCGGCAGCCGGCGGGCCAGTTCCGAAGGGGTGTAAGCAAAATCAAGCCCACTGAATTCGGCCAGCAGATCCCCGGCCAGGCCATGGACATAAACTCCCAGGCAGGCCGCCTGCCAGGGGGACATTCTTTGACAGAGCAAGCCGCCGATGAGCCCGGCGAGCACATCACCCATCCCGCCCACGGCCATGCCGGGATTACCGGTGGGGTTGACGGCCAGCCGGCCGTCCGGCGAGGCGATCACCGTTTCGGCCCCCTTGAGCACCACGAAAACACCGTGGTGCTCGGCCAGCTCAGCGGCCAGAGACCAGCGGTTTTCCTGGACCCGAACCGTGGTGGTTTTAAGCAGGCGGGCCATTTCGCCGGGATGGGGGGTCAGGATCCTGGGCCCGGAGGGATGGGTCAGCTCCGCCGGATCGGCCGCCATGATATTCAAGGCATCGGCATCAAGAACCATGGGCAGTGATTGGTCTCGGTAAAGGGCCCGGACCAGGGCGGCGGTCTCCGGGGCGGTCCCCAGGCCCGGGCCCAGAACCAAGGCGGACTTGCCGGCCAGAGCGGCCGTCACCACCGGCAGATCCGCTTCCTCGGCCACGGCGGTGGAGACCGGCAGCGGCACGGTCATCAATTCCGGCAAGGCCCCGGCCAGAATCGGGTACAAATCTCGGGGCACGCAGGCGCTGACCAGGCCCACCCCGCTGCGCAATGCGCCCTGGGCCGTCAGCAGAGCCGCCCCGGTTTTGCCCCGGGAGCCGGCCAGAAGCAAAAGGTGACCGAAACTGCCCTTATGGTCAAGGGCCCGGCGCCGGGGCAACCAAGCTGCCAGTTCCGCTCGTTCCAGCAATTCCAGGCGGAAATCGAGCCGGGCATAAATTTCGCGGGGAATGCCGATATCCACCACCTCCACCTTCCCCGCCCAGACACGACCGGGCAGGGTGACCAGGCCGGGCTTGGCCAAGGCGAAGGTAACGGTGCGATCCGCCCGCACCGCTTCACCCAGCACCGTGCCGTCATCGCTGTTCAGCCCTGAAGGGGCGTCCACCGCGATGACCGGGCCGGCAAAGCGATTGATCAGGCGCACGGCGGCGAGAAAGCGACCGCTTACTTCCCGGCTCAGGCCGGTGCCGAAAATCCCGTCCACCACCAATTGGCCGGCCATAACCCGCGCTTCCAACCCGGCCAGATCCTCGGCGGTGGCGACAACCTCCAGGGCAAGAGGCAGTTTCCGCAGAGCCTGCAGGTTGACGGCGGCATCGCCGCGGAGCTTGGCCGGATCGGCCAGCAGCAGGACCCAGGGCCGGGCCCCGAGCTGGTAGAGGTGGCGGGCAATCACCAGGGCATCGCCGCCGTTATTGCCCGGGCCGGCGAAAATCGGGATTTCCCGCCCGGCCAGGGGCCCCCAACGACGCGCCAGCACCTCGACCACCGCCCGGCCGGCATTCTCCATCAGCACCAGGCCTGGAATACCGAAAGACTCCATGGCCAGTCGATCGCATTCCCGCATCTGTTCGGCCTTGGCCAATCTCATCCTACCTCTCCTTACTCTGCCCTTATCCCTGGCCGGCAGGGAACTCTTCACTTGACCAAGTAAAGCCTTCTTGTCTTTTGGCCGGCCCTGTGCTAAAAAGTTGCTTCCCCTGCCGGACTCACCGACCACGGACCCAATTTCCGGGCAACGGTCGCTTGCAGCAAGGTGCAGAGTTGCCCGAAACCTGCCCCTAGGGGTAATTGTCAACGGCCAACGGCCTCGTAGCTCAGGGGATAGAGCACAGGATTCCTAATCCTGGTGTCGCAGGTTCGATTCCTGCCGGGGCCACCACCTTAAATCGCAAATCCAACCCTTATTCAGCGACGTTTGGATGGCACTTGTAGCCAAGGGTCCTTGTTCTTTTTCGCCCTTTCTGGTCCCCGCCCTCCCCGGGCGAATTCCTTGTCCTTTGTCCCGGCTCAGGCCTGCTTGGCCACGGGTCGGTCCCCAAATCCGGCACTATCAAATAATACTAGCATGCCCCGACAGCAGCAAGCAATCAGGGAGCCGGGCGATCACCTTTTTTAGCCCGACCTCGCCCACCTGCTCCGCCCCCGGATCAGTGCGCCGTGACCTGAGGGGCGCGGAAACCACTATTCATTGGCCTTCGCCGGTCTGCAACCGCCGAACCTGGCCGGCAATTTCCACCAGATCTCCGGCCCGCAGTTGCCGGCCGCGCCTTCTTTCCACCTCACCGTTGACCTTGACCTCTCCCTGCTGAATACGCAGTTTGGCCTCGCCGCCGGTTCCAACCAGGTTGGCCATTTTCAAAAATTGTCCCAACCGGATCATAGTGGTGTTGATGACGACGGTTTCCATAGATTCTCCGGGCAATGTGGTTGGCGCTGGGGTAAAACCGGTTGCCGCCGAGGGCTTCAGGCCCGGCCGCTTTTCTCCAGGTAATAACGGTAATCTCCCTGATAGCTTCGCAACTCGCCCTGATCGAGCTCGAAAACCCGATTGGCCACGGCCCGCAGAAAATGGCGGTCGTGGCTGACCAGCACCACGGTGCCGCCGAACTCTTGCAGGGCCGTGAGCAGAACCTCCCGCGACTGAATATCGAGATGATTGGTCGGTTCGTCGAGAATCAGAAAGTTGAGGGGCTGGGACAGCAGGGTGGCCAGCACCACCCGGCTTTTTTCCCCACCGGAGAGATTGGCGATCCGCTTTTCGATCTCATCCCCCCGAAAGAGAAACGCGGCCAAAATATTGCGCAGCACCCCGATCCCGGCCTCGGGCAGGACCGCCTGCAGGGTTTCGAAGACGGTCAGCCGGGGATCCAGCACATCCATGGCGTGCTGGCTGAAATATCCGGGGGCAACGGCGGCCCCCATGGTCAGCGAACCGCTGGTCGGGGCGGTTCGGCCGGCCAGGATCTTGAGTAAGGTCGATTTGCCGGCCCCGTTGACTCCCACCACCGCAATCTTGTCTTGCCGCCTGATCAGCCCGGAGATTCCGCTAAAAATCAATTTTGTGGCCCCATTACGGCCATCTTGACCGGTCCAGACCTTGCCCAAATTTTCCAGGCGGACCACGTCTTCGCCGCTGCGGGGGGTGGCGGCAAAAAGGAATTTTACCGGCCGCTGCTCCGGCGGCAGTTCGATCCGGTCAATTTTTTCGATCTTTTTAACCCGGGACTGCACCTGGGCGGCATGGGAGGCCCGGGCCGCGAAGCGGGCGATGAACTCCTCCTCCTTGGCCAGCATCTCCTGCTGGCGCCGATGGCTGGCCACCAGCTGCTCCCGCCGGATCTCCCTTTCCCGTTCATAAAAATCGTAGTTGCCGCTGTAGGTGGTGACCGTCTGGTTGGCCACCTCAACGATCCGGCCGACCAGGCGGTTCATGAAATCGCGGTCATGGCAGGTCATCAGCAAAGCCCCCTTGAAATCGTTGACCAGCCAGTTCTCCAGCCAGATGATCGATTCGATATCCAGGTGGTTGGTGGGCTCATCCAAGAGCAGCACATCGGGGTTAATGGTCAGGATTCGGGCCAGGGCGATCCGCATCTTCCAACCGCCGCTGAATGATTCCACCGGGCGCTGGTAGTCGGCGGGGCCGATCCCCAAGCCGGTAAGCACCGCCTGGGCCCGGGCCTCCAGGTCATAGCCGCCGCGGTGCTCAAACTCTTCCACCACTTCCCCGTAACGGGCCAGGAGATTGTCGAGTTCCTCCGGCTCCAAGGGCTTGGCCATGGCCGCCTCCATGGTCGCCATTCGGGCCCCCAGCTCGACGGTGCGGGCCGAGGCCGCCATCACTTCGGCCAGCGCCGAGCGACCGGCCATTTCGCCCACCTCCTGGGAGAAGTAGCCGATCACGCTCTGGCCGGGGCGGGAAATCTCACCCTGGTCCGGTTGCTCTTCTCCGGTGATCAAGCGAAAAATCGTGGTCTTGCCGGCTCCGTTGGGCCCAACCAGGCCGGTACGGGTCTGGGGAAGAATCTGAAAGCTGGCATCTTTAAAGAGAATCCGGGAACCATGCTGACGGGTGACTTTGTTGAAGTGGATCATATCCTCAATTTCTTGGCGATCTGGTTGCTGTGGGTTACCCGCCGTCTGCGGCAACAAGTTTAGCCGGCCCCCGCAAAGAGGTGCAGGAAGTGAAAGCTTAATTTTGCCAGGGGGTAAAAAAGAAGGTTTTTCCAACTTCGCAGCCCGGCGCCGGGGTACCCGGCAAGCGCGGCGGACTGGCCGGGGGACGGGGCCGGACCGGCAAAAATGCTCTGCCGCCGGCCGCGCCATGGTCCCTTGCCGGGATGCTAAAGTTTTAGCGCAAGCTTAATAAAATGGAACGAGCCGGCACCGGGTCCGAACCGCTCAGCGGCCCCAGGCCGTACCGCTGACCGTGACCCGGACCTGGGAGGTGCCTGCCTCCACCGCCGGGGGCGCGGCTTCCCCGGCCAGGGCGATGTCGGCCCGCATCAGGGGCTGGATCGGCTGGTACTGCTCATCCTGGATCTGGAGTTCATGGGGCCGCCAGACTTGGCCGCCCAAACGTTTGATCGCGGTCTCGGCCTTGGTCTGCCAGGCATCGAGGGCCGCAGCGGTCAGGGTTTCCCGCAGGGCTTCCCGCCGGGCCGGGGAAACACTGAAGCTCAGCCCGGCCAACTGCAAATCGAGGGCCTGCAAACGGCCGATCAATTCGGTGGTCGCTTCAACCTCGGTGCTTTCGAGGCGCAATGTCTGGCGGATCCGCCAGCCTACCCTTTCGCTTTGCCCGTCGCGGCGCTGGTAGATTGGCTGGGTGGAATAGGCGGTGGTTGCGGCCTTGACCTGGGGATATTTGCCGGCCTCGGCCAAGGCCCGGGCCATGATCTCGGCCACCATGGCGGCCAGGCGGGCGCTGTCGGGGCCGGTGCGCTCAACGCTGAGGGAAGCGATCAACAAATCGTTGGCCGCTTCCTCTTCCGCCCAGGCCGTCATGTGGACGGTAAAGCCGTCTTCCAGGCTCGCCGGCCCGCCAGCGGCCAGCGCCAGGCCGGCCGGTCCCCCCAGCAACCAGATAACCGTCCATACCAGGACAAAGCGTACCGTTGCCATAGTCGTTCCTCCTTTTATCAATTACCTTGCCCCAACCGGGAACCTAGCAGGTCCCCGACCGCTTACAACCCGCAGCAAAACACCGCGCTTATCACTTCCGGGCCCAGACCTGGCGGGGTTTCCCGCCAGGATCAACCGACGGACCAAGGCGGCAAAAGAAAAGGCCCCGCACCATCAGAAATCAACGGTAAACCGGAGCCTTTTCCCTTGCCGGAGGCAGCAGGTTGCCTGAAATCAGGCAATCTCCACCAGCTCGATATCAAAAATCAAGTCCTCGCCGGCCAGAGGCGGATTGGCATCGAGCTTGATCAATTCCTCCGTCACCTCGACCACCTTTACCACCACGTTTTCGCCGTTGGGACCGCTCATCTGCAGGCGCTGATCCACCTCGGGATTGAGGTCCGGGGGCACCTGGCTGCGGGGAACGTCAATAATCAACTGCTCGACCCGAGGGCCATAAGCCCGATCCATGGGGATGGTCACATTCTTGCTTTCACCCACTTCCATCCCGGCAACCGCGTCGTCAAAACCGGGAATAACCTGACCGCTGCCAAGGGTGAATGCGAGGGGATCACGTCCCGAGGAAGAATCAAACACCGTGCCGTCGGTCAACCTGCCGGTATAATGAATTTTAACGTTATCGCCTGATTTCGCTTGAGCCATAATAATAATCTCCTTTATCTGGGGTTGGCGGCACCGCCTTTTTTGGTCGGCCCCACAAAAAGCCGCTACGCCAGATCTCCAGGCTTATCAACTTGTTCCTTGCGCTCAACCCTGACCAGGGTCCGGTTCTTTTTGCGGGCTTGGCAAAATAAGGGGGCCAATATTTCCGTAACCATAACATATAGTGACGGAAATCACACCCCGAGATTCCCCCGGCGGCAAGCTGCTCCCGCTGACCCTACTTAACCGCCAGGCCTGCCAGCCCCCGCCTTTTAATGACCCGGGTCAAGGCCTCTTCAATATCATCGGTGACAATCGGTTTTTCGATGAACTCATGGACCCCGAGGCGGAATGCTTCGGCCAGTACCTCCTCGTTCATGTAGGCGGTCAGCAGTATTTTCTGGGCCGCCGGTTGCAGTTCCTGCAGGATGCGCAAAAAATCCAGCCCGTTCATGCCGGGCAGCCGGAAGTCGGTGATCACCACGTCGAAAGGGCGATGGTGGATGATCTCCAGGCCGTCCTCGGCGCTTTCCCGGACCTCCAGCCGGCAACCCTCGTTGGCAAAAAACAGGGCCAGGGAATCGCGGACCAGCTCGTCATCCTCAACGAGCAGCATGTTAAGTCTTTGCAAAAGTGCAAAAAGATCGTCATTTTTGGGACCCGGCATCGCTCTGTCCTCCCGCTGACCACCTTGCTGGCCGAAACCGGCACCAATCCGATCCAGGCCCATCATTCGATCATCGCATATTCAATCCGCTCTTGTCATTTTTTTTTGCCTACCCGGCCGCCCCCAGACCGGCTACCGGCAGAATGACCCGGAAACCGGCGCCCCCCAGGTCGCTGGGCCCCGCCTCCAGGCGGCCGCCATGATCCTTGATGATCCGCTGACTGATATTGAGCCCGATCCCGGTTCCTTCCAGCTTGGTGGTGAAAAAGGGATCGAAGATTTTCCCCCGCACCTCCGGAGCCAGCCCCGGCCCGCTGTCATCCACCTGGATTTCCACCTCGTTGGCCCGTCCCAGGGTCCGTACCCGCAAGAGGCGGGGAGCGGCCGGGGGCAGGATGCCCATGGCCTCGGCACTGTTGGACAGCAGGTTGAGGATGACCTGCTCGATCTGGTTGCAATCGATGCGGCAAGGCGGCAGACCGGGGGCCAGATCACGGTCCACTTCGACTCCGTGTTTTTTCAGGAAAACCGCGGCCAGATCCAGGGCCGCCAGCACCGGCTCGTTAATTGGGGTCAAATCCATCAGCGGCTGCCCCGGTTGGGCGAAATCAACCACCCGCTTGATTACCGCCTCGATCTTGGTCGAGGCCAGGGCCAGGCGGCGAAAAATCTCCTCGGCCTGGTCCCGTTGCTCCGGCCGCTGGTAAATCCGGTGCAGGGTCGCCAGGTAGATATTGATTCCGGAAAGGGGATTGCGGATTTCATGGGCCAGGCCGGCGGCCACCCGGCCCAGGGAAGACATCTTGTCCTGAATCCGGACCAATCCCTCCAGTTCCTTGGCCCTGGTCATATCCATCATGCTGATCAGCAGGGTTTGGCGGCCCTGGAAATCAATGAGCCGGGCCCGGCCGTAAACCCAGACCAGGGCGGCCTCGTCCTGCCGGCCTCCGGTATAAAAACGAAAATCGAGATCCTCCTGGCGCGAATGGCCTGTACTGATCCGGCGGTAACTTTCCCTCACCTTGGCCTGGTCGTCGGGATGAACGGCGGCAAAATTTTCCAAATGCACATAGCGGGGATACCTTCCCAGCAAACGCTTCTGCTCGGGATTCTGGTAAATTATTTCGCCATCCTGGATCAGCATAATCCCCACCAGGGAATTCTCGACCAGTTCGCGGAAATTCCGCTCGCTGCGGCGCAAGGCCGCTTCCGCCCTTTTGCGCTCGGTGATGTTGATGGCGATTTCCAGCCGCACCAGGCGGCCGTCAAACCAGTCCAGGGCCCGGGCGATACCAAGATACCAGTTGTCGTTCCAGGGATTACGAAACTCCCGCACCACCGGGGGACCGGGTTTGCCGTCCGGCCCCAGCAGAATCCGGTCGGTGCAGAACAGACACGGTCCCGGGCTGCCCGGTCCTTGGCCCGGGAAGCCCTTTTCCCCCGCCAGAGGCCCCTGGAAACAATCCCGATCGCGACCGGCGATGGCCAGGATTTCATGGGTTTCCATGTCCGCCACGTAAATCCCGCCGGCAATGGCATGGAAAACGGCAAAGATATCTTCGACCTGCCGGCCCATGGCCGCCTTGACCTGCGCTTCCCGCTCCGTTTCGGCCCGTTGCAGCAGGCGATGATGGTGGAGCCGGACCAACCAGGCCGCCGGCAAGCCCGCCAACCCGCAGGCCAGCGCCACCCATCCCAGGCTGCCAAGCCCATACCCCTTGACGGCCAGCCAATAACCTCCGCCGGCCGCCAGGACGGTCCCAACCGCGCCAACCGCGAATACCAATGGGAATAACCGGTTTATCTGCATGGCGATGTCCCCGGGCGCGCCGACTCGCCGGCGCTGAACAGAGGTTTAAAAGGCCCTGAAAGCCCTCGGCGCCCCACCAGGCAGCAGGCGGCCTGGGTGGTGGGAAGCTGAGGCACGGTCGTCCTGCTGCTCAGAAAGTTCCCAGGCCGCTGAATTCCTGCCAGGAGGACACGATCTTTTTAAAGCGCCCCGGCTGGGCCAACTCCCCATAAGCCAAGGTATAATTTGCGTCGCGGTTGGTCCAGAGCCGATTGAAAAAATCCCCCGCCTCGCCGGCGACCGGATCGGCTGAGCCGGCCCGGATTTCCAGGCAGGTTTCCAGGTTGTAACCCGCCAGGTTGCGGCGGGTAAAATTGGCCGAACCACCGATTATCAGCACCTCGGCCCCGGCAAGCAATTCCCGGGGCGGACGGGATTCCGACTCCGCCTGAGGATCGCCGCCCGCAGCGGCCGTCGTGACCCGGCCATATTCAATCATGATCAACTTGGCGTGAAACTGTTCTCCCTGGGTATCATACCAGCGGATTTCCATCTTTTCCCCCGCCTGCTCCCGTAGTCGGGCCGCCGAACTCAGGTTGGGAATGCCATACTTGTTGCGACCAAAGGCATGGCGGCTGGGGTCAAGGATCAGGCGAACCGCCACCCCACGGTGAGCGGCGCCAACCAGGGCGGCCATAACCTGGCGGTCGGTCAGATAAAATTGGGCCAGCCGGATCCGATCACCGGCCCCGGTGGCGGCAAGGGCCTCCAACAGGGTTTTTTTGATCGCGCTTTCGGTAAGCAGGCGGACCCGGGGAGGTGCCAGCCCCGCTGCGCCGCCGGCAGGAGTGGCGGCGGCAACCGACGGCAGCGCCCCGGCGGGAAGGGTGAAATCATGGCCGGAAAATCGAACCGCCGCCAATTCGCTGGCCACCAGGTCGGCAATGATTTCTCCACTGACTACCCGAAAGGCGATATTACTGTGGCGGGCGCTGGCATCGTGGATGTTGCCCGAGCTTACCACCGCGGCCCGCTCGGTGATCAGCAGCTTGCGGTGATTGGCCTTGAAGTTGAGCAGCCGCAGGTATGAACGCAAACTCAGCGCCGGAGCCTCGGCGGCGAAAGGATTGGGCAGCCGGACGCGATCGGCGGCGGGAAACCACTGCAGGAGAGGGCGCCAAAGCCCGCTATAGAGGATATTGGAGTCGGGCAGGCGGCTCAAATCGACCGGAACTACAACCACCCCGTGAGCGACCAGCCGTTCCAGGTGCGGTTCGAGATAAGACCCGTAGCCGGTGTTGATTTCGTCGGTGAGGAAAAGGATCGCCAGTTCCGGCCGTCCCCGCCGGGCCTTGAGCAGCGCCTCGGTCAGGCGAGCCACCGGCGATGGCAAATCCGGGTCCAGGACCTGGTGGCCGCCGATGGTGTTAAACAGGAACATATCGACAATGATAAAACGCCGGGCCTGCTCAATTTCGGCCAGGATCGCCGCCAGGATCCGCTGTTCATGCACGGGCCGGCCATTACGCTGGAAACTGAGATCAGACAAAAACTCCAATTCGACCGCCGACCGCAGCGGACCGGCCACGGCAAATCCCGGCGGCGGCCGCCGGCTCAGCGAGTAAACCACCCCGAGACCCCAGGCAAGGAGTAAAACAAAAAACAGAACTTTCATTTTTCCCCCAGGCAAGGGTCAGTAATTTTCCCCCTGCCGTCAGCTTCTTTTAGCCGCTGCCGGAAGTCAAGGAGAAGATGGCGCCGCCGCCTGGCCTCGGCAGCAACGATCATTTGCCCTGCCGGAACCGCTTCCCCTCTTCCCTGCCTGGCGGCGCCAGGGCCAAGATTAGCGATGACGGAGCAATTTTGGTTTTTTTTCTGGCGGGAAAAGGGGATTATCCTAAAAAGACCTGTCGAGCTTCAAGGTGGCGGCATGAACCCAACTCCCCCAAAACTGGCCTTCCGCCGCCTGGCCGCCGGGGACTCGACCAACCGGACCGAAACTAATCGGGGAATTGCCAACTCACCGGAGACCGCAATGATGATCAGCGACAAAAAACAACCCCAAACCTCCCCGTTAGCCGGATTGACCCGGCTTTGGCGGGCCCTCGTTTATTCCCTGGCGGGTCTGCGGGCCGCCTGGCGAGGAGAAGCGGCCTTTCGGCAGGAAGTCATACTCTGTCTGGTGCTGGTCCCCGCCGCTTTTTGGCTGGGCGGCTCCAACCTGGAAAAAGCCCTGTTGCTGGGCAGCCTGTTGCTGATTCTGCTGACCGAATTGCTCAACAGCGCCATCGAAACGGTGGTGGACCGGCTGGGCGAGGGTTATCACCCCCTTTCCGGCCGGGCCAAGGACCTGGGCTCAGCGGCGGTTTTCATCGCCCTGATCAACGCCGCCGTAGTTTGGCTGCTCATCCTGACCGGCGCGGAGTTTTGATGCGACCGCCGGCAATTTACCTGCCGGCCGACCACGCCGACTAAAAGCCCGCGCCATTTTTCCGGCGGCAGCCGCCAAGGCCCCGGAGGCCAAAGGCAAGCCGGTTGACACCGGCGCCGGCACCCTATAACCTGTGGCCATCATTGCCAACCGAAGGCAAAAGGAGATAAAGCCTAATGGATCGTCTGCAACGCTCTCTGGCCCGTTGCCGGGATCGCCGCCTGGCGGCAATTCTCGACGCGGCGGGCCGGGCCGCCTTAGCGGCCGGGGAAATCCTGCGCCGGCTTTACGATACCCCGGTTAAGATCAGCAACAAGGGCCGGATCGATCTGGTCACCGAAGCCGATGTCGCCGCTGAAAAGGCCATCCTAAAAATTCTCAGCCGCACTCACCCCGAAATCGCGGTGCTGGCCGAAGAGTCGGCCTCCGCCTACCAGCCGACTCCCGCCGGCAACCCGGGACCGGCAACTCCCCTGCCCGGCCCGACGAGTTCTCCCTCGGCTCCGCCCGATCCAGCTCCACCGCCGGGGCCGGATTTGCAGGGTCCCCTCTGGGTCATCGATCCCTTGGACGGCACCACCAATTTCGCCCATGCCTATCCCTGGTTCGCCGTGGCCATCGGTTACATGGAAGCGGGCCAATGCCGGGCGGGGGTGATCTACAATCCGATCAGCGAGGAATTTTTCTGCGCCGTCGCCGGGGGCGGGGCCTGGCTCAATGGCTCGCCGATCCGGGTTTCCCGGATCAACGTGCTCGAAAAGGCGCTCCTGGCCACCGGTTTTCCTTACAGCATCGCGGAAAAGGCCGATGAAGTGGTGGATGTGCTGAAGGCGATGCTACCCCGGGTGCAGGGCGTAAGACGGGCGGGGGCGGCGGCCCTGGATCTGGCCTACGTGGCCTGCGGCCGGCTGGACGGCTTCTGGGAAATCAATCTCAAGCCCTGGGACACGGCGGCGGGGATTATTCTGCTCCACGAGGCCGGCGGCCGGTCCGGCGACTTCAGCGGGGCGGATTTTTCCCCTTTCAAGCCAGAACTGCTGGCCTCCAACGGCCTCATTCACCGGGACATGCAGGCGATCATCGCCAAGGGCTGAATTCCGAGGGATCCCATGGGCTCATAGGTCTTCGACCGGCGGTCCCCCTCTTTGTGGGCCGAAATCCCGCCCTGGCCCCCCGGCAATACCGAGCGCCGCCGGCGGAATCTCCCTGCCGGGCCATGCCGATGTTGCGGACCCAAAATTTTATCCCGCCGCCTGTCAGAGCGATGCTATAATAAGGGTCAACAATTCTTGCCCTTTTAAACTGCGGAGGTTAGCCATGAATATGTTGACACCTGCCACGTCCGTCCTTTCGCTGCTGCTCAGCCTGACCCTGATCTCCTGCACCCCCGGGCTGCGCCTGGATACGACCCGGGCGGAGGAAAGCGCCCTCAGCGGCACCTACACCCTCATTCTGCATGGCTGCAGCTACGGCAACGACACCTCGACCATCGCCTTTCTCCAGCAGGAGAATCAGCCTTATACCTTTGCCCCGGCCTCGCCGGCCTTCCAGTTCCGGGTCGAAGAGGGGGTGCCGGCAGCGGCCGCCCTGGCCAAAGCCCAGGAGTTCATCAACTGCAGCGCCCATTACCAGCGCCCGCAACTGCGGGCGATCCTGGGTCCCCAGAGTGAGGTGATCGGTTACGAACTGCGTCCCATTTATCGGCTGTCGGGTTTCGGCATGCCCGATGTCCTCAATGTTGCATACTATGTGGACGGCCAGCAGGTAAGGATTTACGTAACCCCCATGAACCGGGAAAATGACGGGGAGGACCGCGACGACGGCCGGGGTCTCTGAAGAGCATTCCCCCTGCTGTTGCGACGCTGATCAGCAGATCCGGGGCAGCAGTTCGCCGGCGGGCAAGTCGATGATCCGGTGGGGCCCCAGGAGAGTGCGCAGGGCCACCAGGCCGGGATTGGCGGCCCGCACCTCGCCGATGATCGCCGCCTGCCGACCCAAAGGGTGGGCCCGCATGGCATTCAGCACCGGAGCGGCTGCTTCGGGGGCTACCACCGCCAGCAGTTTGCCTTCATTGGCGACAAAGAGCGGGTCGATGCCGAGAATTTCACAGGCCCCCCGAACCGGGTCGGCCACCGGCAGGCTTTCTTCCGCGATGACCACCCCAACACCCGACGCCCGGGCCATTTCACTCAAGACCGCCGCAACCCCGCCCCGGGTGGGATCCCGCATCGCCCGCAGGGCCCCCGAGGGTCCGCCGCTCTCCCTTCCCCCCATCCCGGCCGCCGCCAGGATGACGGCCACCAGGCCATCCAGGGCGGCAGTATCACTCCGCAGGGCTTCGACAAAACTCAAACCCTGGCGGCAGCTCATGATCGCCATCCCGTGATCGGCCATGGTGCCGGAAATGATGATCTGATCACCGGGCCTGAGGTTGGCGGCGGATAACTCGATTCCCGCCGGTACCGCCCCAATACCGCTGGTGTTGATAAAAAGCTTGTCGCAGGCGCCCCGGCCCACCACCTTGGTATCCCCGGTCACCACCCGCACCCCGGCCGCGGAAGCGGCGGCGCTCATGGCGGCAACCACCCGCCGCAACCACTCCAGGGGCAGACCCTCCTCGATGATCAGGGCCGCGGAAAGATAAAGGGGCCGGGCTCCGCCCATGGCCAGATCGTTGACCGTACCGTTGATCGCCAGTTCCCCGATGCTGCCGCCGGGGAAAAAAAGCGGATCCACCACGAAGGAATCGGTGGTGAAGGCCAGCCGTTCCCCGGCGGCCAGTTCCGGGTTCAGCACCGCCTGGTCTTCCAGGCGGGCCAGAACCGGGTCGGCAAAGGCGGGCACCAGCATTTTTTCGATCAGCTCGGCGGCCAGGCGGCTGCCGCCGCCGTGGGCCAACTGGACGGTCTCGCTGTTATCCTGCGGCAAGGGACAAGTGAAATCTTCCGGCTTGATGGATAAAGACATCGACAACCTCTAAGGGGTTAGCTGTTGAGTGCCCGGCTTTGCCGCCGGGCTTGGGCCAAGCGGGCCGGGCCTCAGAACCGGTGGCGCTGGGCGCTGAAGTAGGCGGAACAGGCCCCTTCGTTGGAAACCATGGTCGCGCCCAAGGGATGGGCGGGGGTGCATTGGCGGCCGAAGGCGGGGCACTGGGGCGGTTTTTTTTCGCCGCGGAGGATCGCTCCGCTGATACACAGGGGCGATTCCTCGGCCTGAATCGGGGAGAGGTCAAATTTCTGCTCGGCGTCGAAGGCGGCGAATTCCGGCCTAAGGGTCAAGCCGCTGGCGGGAATTTGCCCCAGGCCGCGCCAGGTCCGGTCGCTGACCTGGAAAACCTCCGCCACCGTCCGGCGGGCGGCGGGATTGCCCTCGCGGCGCACCGAGCGGCTGTATTCATTTTCCACCTCGGCCCGGCCGGCCTCGGCTTGCCGGACCAGCAGCAGAATGGCGGCCAGGATATCCACCGGCTCGAAGCCGGCCGGGACAATGGGCACCCGGTAATCGGCGGCGATCGCTTCATATTCCTCCAGGCCGGTCACGGTGCAGACATGGCCGGGGGCGATAAAGGCCTGGACCCGGTTTGCCGGGCTGGCCAGCAAAGCGGTGATCGCCGGCGGCACCAGGACATGACTGACCAGCAGGCTGAAATTCCCCAGCCCGAGGCGGGCGGCCTGCCGCACCGCCAGAGCATTGCCGGGGGCGGTGGTTTCAAAACCCACCGCGAAAAAAACCACCTGCCGGTCGGGGTGGCGCACGGCCAGCTCGACCGCCCCCAAGGGAGAGTAAAGCGGACGGACATCACCGCCCCGGGAGCGGACCATAGCCAGGCTTTCCCGGCTTCCCGGCACCCGCAGCATGTCACCGAAGCTGGTGAAGATCACTTCGGGCCGGCCGGCCAGGGCGACGGCCTTGTCCACCAGTTCAACGGGAGTGACGCAAACCGGGCAGCCCGGCCCGTGCACCAGCTCGATCTGCTCCGGCAACAGGCGGTCGATGCCGGAGCGGATGATGGCATGGGTATGGCCGCCGCAGATCTCCATGATCACCAGGGGGCGACGCGCCACGGCGGCAATTTCCCCCAGCAGGCGCCGGGCCAGGTCAGGATCCCGGTATTCATCCAGGTATTTCAGCATCAGACCTGGCCCCGCTTTGGCTTGGCCGCATCCGGATCCAGGGGCCGGCCGAAGAGATCAACCCCCTGCCGATCCGCCTCGGCCTGAAGTTCCCGCCAGGCATCGAAGCTTTTGGCCGCCTCTTCCTCATCGAGGATGGAAAGAGCGAAACCGGCGTGCACCACGGTATAATCGCCCAGCTTGATTTCCGGCACATATTCGAGACAGGCCCGGCTCACGGCCCCGGCATAGTCGACATGGCCCATCTTCAAGCCGTTTTCCTCAAAAATTTCCACCACTTTTCCCGGTACCGCCAGACACATTGAGAACCTCTTCAGGGCTGAACTTGTTTGCCGTGCTGGGCAAAGTTAAGGGCGATTACCGCCTGGCCGAAGGAAATGCAACCGTCGTTGGGCGGTAGACGCCGGGGCAGCAGAACTTCGAAACCGGCCGCAGTCAGGGCTTGCCCCAGCCCGGCCAGCAGGATTTCATTTTGCATCACTCCCCCGGAAAGTACCACTGTTTTGATCCCGCTGGCCGTGGCGGCCCGTTGCACCGCGGCGGTAAACATTTTTACCAGAGTATAATGAAAACGTCGACTGATCATGGCCAGGTCGGCCCCGGCGGCAACCGCGGCGGCGACATCCCGCACCAGGGGCCGGATGCCGAGTACAATCCCTTCCCCCTGTTCTTCTATCCCGTAGGCAAAAGCGGGGGCCGCCATCCCGCCGCCCGCCTGCATCAATTCAATGGCGGCCTGGGCCTCATAGCTGATAATTCCCGGGCCGCCGCTGATGGCGGCCACGGCATCAAACAAGCGACCGCAGCTGCTGGTAAGGGGGCAGTTGAGCCGGCGCTCCAGCATGGCCACCACCGCTGCCCGTCCCCCTCCGCCGCCCCCGGTCAAGGCGGGATCGCCAAGCCCGGCCAGAAAGGGCAAGTCGGGCAGCTCGCCGCCAAAGGCCTGATGGAGATAGGCCAGTCCGGCCCGCCAGGGCTGGGCGACTGCGGCATCGCCCCCGGGCAACGGCATGGTTTCAAGATGGCCGTAACGCCGGTAGCCGGCGCCATCGCCGATGAGAATCTCGCCGCCCCAGATGGTGTGGTCCGGGCCGTAACCGGTGCCGTCCAGAATCACACCGATGGCCGGACCGGGATGCCGATTTTCCGCCAGGCAGGAGGCCAGGTGGGCATGGTGGTGCTGAACCGCCAGGCGGGGCAACCCCTCGGCCTGGGCCCACTCGCGGGCCCAGCGGCTGGAAAGATAATCGGGATGAAGATCATGCGCCACCACTTGCGGACGGATGGCAAAAAGGGCGGCGAGATCGCGGATGGTCCGGTCAAAGACCCGGTAACTTTCCAGGTTTTGCAAGTCTCCGATATGCTGGCTTAAAACCGCCCGGCCCGCCGCGGCCAGGCAGACGGTGTTCTTCAGTTCCGCCCCCACGGCCAGCACCGCCGCCCCGCCGGTGGCCACCGGCAGCAGCCCGGGAGCGTAGCCCCGACCCCGGCGGATCATCAAATGGCCGGTTGAACCGGGGATCCCGGCCGGAGCAGGCAAACCGACCAGACCCATGACCACCGAATCGTCGTTGCCCCGGCTGATTTGCCGATCGTGGAGCAGGGTGGCATCGGCAATCCCCGCCAGCCGCCGGCGGGCCTCGTCGTCGGCGATGCAGATCGGTTCGGCGCTGCGATTGGCGCTGGTCATCACCAGCACCGGCAGATCATCGGTCAGCAGCAGATAATGGAGCGGGGCGTAGGCCAGCATCAGGCCCAGGCGCTGGTGGCCCGGGGCCACCGCCGGGGCCGCCAGGGGCGGTGCCGTTCCGGCTGGTCCTGGCTCGACCGTGATTTTGGGGGCCAGCACAATGGGGCGGGCCGGGGAGGTCAAAAGCCGTTCATCATCCGGGCTTAACCGCACCAGGCCCCGGGCCGTGGCCAGATCCCGGACCATGAGGGCCAGCGGCTTGGCCGCCCGGCCCTTGCGGCGCCTCAGGCGGCGCACTGCCGCATCATCGGCCGCGTTGACCGCCAGATGAAAGCCGCCGATTCCCTTGATCGCCAGGATCCCACCGGATCGCAACAGGCCCCGGGCGGCAGCAACCGCTGCCCGCTGGTCTGGCCGCCCGTCGGCCTCCAGCGCCTCTGCCCCCGCCGCCCAAATCGATCGGGGCAAAGCGGCGTCGGCCGGATTGCCGGCATCCGGCCCCGGCTCCTGGAGCGGAGCCAGCCGCAACCGGGGGCCGCAGGCCGGGCAGGCATTGGGCTGGGCGTGGAACCGGCGACTGGCCGGATCGTCGTATTCCGCCTGGCAGGACGGGCACATGGTAAAGGCCCGCATGGTGGTGTGGGGACGATCATAGGGAATCGCTTCGATGATCGTGTAACGGGGGCCGCAGTTGGTGCAATTGATAAAAGGATATAGGTAACGGCGGTCGGCCGGATCCAGCATCTCCCGCAAGCAATCCGGGCAGACCGCCAAATCCGGGCTCACCCCGGCCAGGGGGGGGCCGCCGGCGCCGGAGGCTTCAATGATGAAAGCAGCACTTTGCTGGGGAGGGATTGCGGTTTGCTCCACCTCTTCGATCACGGCGGCGGGGGGGCATTCACCCGCCAGGGCGGCGGCAAAAGCCTCCAGGGCCGGCGCCGGACCCTCGATTTCCATTTCCACCCCGGCGGGGCTGTTGCGAACCAGTCCGGCCAGGCCATGGCGGCGCGCCAGGCGATAGACAAAGGGCCTGAACCCCACCCCCTGGACAATGCCGCTCACCAGCAGGCGCCAACGGGTCATCGGGCGGCGGGCATCAAGCTGCGAATCGCCGCCAGCCAGGCATCCATGCCCTCGCCGCTGCGGGCGGAAAGGGCGCAAAACTGCAGGTCCGGGTTGGCCCGGCGCGCGTACTGGCGGCATTTTTCCAGATCGAAATCGACGTAGGGCAGCAGGTCGATCTTGTTGATCAGGCAGAGCTTGGCGGCGGCGAACATGGCGGGGTACTTCAAGGGCTTGTCTTCCCCCTCTGTAACGCTGATGATCACCACCTTGGCCTCCTCACCCAGATCAAAAACCGCCGGACAGACCAGGTTGCCGACGTTTTCGATGAAAAGGAGCGAGTTGGGCGGGGGCTCAAGCCGATGCAGGGCCCGATGGATCATGGAAGCGTCGAGATGGCAGCCGGCCCCGGTATTGACCTGGGCCACCGGCACCCCGGTTTTTTCAATGCGCTGGGCATCCAGCACGGTTTGCTGATCGCCTTCGATGACCGCCAACGGCAGCGAGCCGGCCAGGCGCAGAATGGTTTGTTCGAGGATGGTGGTCTTGCCGGAGCCCGGCGAGCTCACCAAATTGAGGGCCAGGATGTTATGGCGGCGGAAATGCTCCCGGTTATGGGCGGCCTGGGCGTTGTTCTGTCCCAGAACCTCTTTTTCCACCAGCAGCCGGCGGCCGGGATCGCCATGCCCCTCAGCCTCGGCTCCACCGCCCTCCCACCGGGGGCCGGTGCCCTGGCCGTCTTTCCCCGCCCGGCGGGTCACTCCCGCCACGGTAATCGTCACGCCATCGGGCCCGTGATCACAGCCGCAATTGTCGCACATGATTTTCCAGCCTCTCGGAATGGATTTTAACCAGGCGATCCTGAGCCTGGCCTGTTACCTTACGGGCAAGCCCCGGGGCCGATCTGCCGCCGGGCAAAATCTTTTTATGTAACCAAGTTTCAATCAACCACAATGGCGATCAAGCGCAGTTCCGCTCCCTGCCTCATCCGCAATAGACCGCCGCAGGCGGGGCAAAGTTCCAGGTTGGTGGTCATCGGCATGACCTGGCGGCAACCGACGCATTCGCCCTCCCCCGGCGTGGTCCGAATCAGCAACTCCGCTCCCTCGGCCAGGGTGTCGCGACAGGCGGCGGCAAAACAGAAATGCAGGGCGTCCTCCATCACCCCGGCCAGGGCGCCCACCTCCACTTCGATCCGCCGGATCTTGGCCCCGCCGGCCGCCCGGCTTTCCTTTTCGGCCAACTCCACGATATTCAAGGCTATCGACATTTCATGCATGGTGCCGTTCCCGCCAGTACCGGTCAATTTTCTGCCGCGCTTTTGCCATTGGGCCAGAATAGCCGAAAATTAATGGCGGCACAAATCTATTGCCGCCTCATTGCTGCCGCCGGCGCGAAAATCTTTATTTAATAACTCCCGGACCACTGCCGGCGCCATGATGAACTGCCGCAGCACCAGGCGGCGGGGCCACCAGCGGGGCGGCAATCCCGGCTGGCCGACCTCCGGCCTTGACATCGGAGGAGCGAATAGTTAAGCAGTGAAAAGGGCCGACGTCGCTAAAAAACAGGCCCCCGGCTGGTCTCCCGCGGGATCTGGCCGGCGGCTCCTTACCCTGGCCAGAAGGCCCGCGCTTTCGAGAATGTCCAATGCCGGGCCGCCGGGCCGATCGCCCTTGGGCAATTTATGCCGGCGTTGCCGCGGGGCCGGAATGCCGAAGGGTTCGAGGTTGTCAAACTTGTGAACAGCGATCAGGAATCCCGCCCCGCCACTTTGCCCCTCTCACCCCGTTCGGTGGCGGCTTTTTTCGCCCCGCCCGGCGATATTATATCCATCACTCCCCATGGCCGAGGCCTGATCAACGACAGTTACCTGGTCCGGCGCCGCAGAGGGGAAGATTTTTTATTGCAGCGGCTCAACCCCGCCATATTTCCCCAGCCGGAAATGCTGCTCGGTAATCTCCGCCTGGTCAGCCAGCATCTGGGCGGCAAAATCGCCGGCGCCGGAGCCGGCAAGCGCCACCAGGCCGTCCGTCTCCTGCCGGCCCGGCAGGGCCGGGATTTTCACTACGACCAGGAGGGGAACTGCTGGCGGGCCCTTAATTTCATCGGCCCCAGCAGGGTTCTGTCCCGAATCGCCACCGAGGAACAGGCCGGAGCCGCCGGTTCGGCCCTGGGGCTTTTTCATGCCTGGCTGGCGGATCTGCCAGTAAACCGGCTGGCCGATCCCCTGCCCGCCTTTCATGTGACTCCCTGGGTGCTGGCGACTTACGAGCAGATCGCCGCCGCTCGGCCGGAACCCGCCGGAGCCGCCGGCGACCAGCGCTTTTGCCGGGATTTTATCAGCCGCCGCCGCAGCAGCGTAGCCGGCCTGGAGCAGGCCCGGGCCCGGGGTATCTTGCGGGAGCAGGTGATCCACGGTGATCCCAAGCTCACCAATATTCTCTTTGACCGCACCGAGGACCGGGCTCTGGCGCTGATCGACCTGGACACGATCAAGCCGGGCCTGCTCCAGTACGATATCGGGGACTGCCTGCGCTCCTGCTGCAATCGAGCCGGCGAAGACCCCGGCGATCCGGCCGCCGTGGAGTTCGACCTCGACCTGGCCCGGGCCCTGCTGGCCGGTTATTGCCAGCCCATGCGGCCCTTGCTGACCCGCGGCGATCTGGCCTGTTTTTACGATGCCGCCCGCCTGATCACCTTCGAGCTGGGCCTGCGTTTTTTCAGCGACTATCTGGCCGGCAACTGTTATTTTAAGGCTGACGATCCCGAGCATAACCTGCGCCGGGCCCTGACCCAGTTCCGGCTCACCGCCTCCATCGAAAGCCGGGAGCGGCCATTTCGCCTGCTCATGGCCGAACTGACCTGAAATCGACATTTATTGAGCCTTAAACGGGACAAACGCCCCAGGCACCAGCCATGACCAATCACCCCAAGTTCAGAAAAATTCTGCTGGTTCTGGCCCTGCCGATTTGCAGCGCCCTGCTGCTGTTGGCGGCGGCCTCCTCCTGGTTGGGGATCAAGGGCGAGGAACATATGGCCCGCACGGTGGCCGAACTCAACGGCCAGGCGGGAATCGAGCTCAGCCTGCTGGAATACCGGCGGGGGTGGTTTTCCTCGCGGGCCCTCACCGAACTGCGCCTTGCGCTGCCGGCCGCTGGGCCTTTGATTATCAGCCATCGCATCTGGCACGGTCCCCTGCCGCTGGCCGGCCGCCCCCACGGATCCGGAGATCGGTTCAAACCGCTGCTGGCCGCCATCGACTCCCGGCTGGTTGCCCCTTCTTCCCTGCCCAATCCCGGCCAGCTGGCGGCCGCCCCGGCCCCGGTCAATGTATTCCATGCCAACACGACCATAACTCTGGGCGGCCGGGCCGAAACTTTTTTCCGCCTTGCACCAGGATACCAGGACTGGCAAGCGGGAGCCCGGCAACTCTCCGTGAGCTGGCGGCAGTTGGAGGGCCACCTGCTCTTCCCCGCCAATCTGCACAGCATGCGGGGCGAGCTGCGGTCCCCCGGTCTGGCCCTGCGGTCAGCCGACCAGGGACCTGAGCCGCCCAGCTTACTGGAAATCAAGGGAATCAGCCTGCTTTTCAACTATCGGCGGGAGGATGACGGGGCGGGAGGCGGGACCCTGGCAGGCAGCCAGCAAATGGTGCTGAGCCGGATCCATACCGGCGGCAGCGAACATGGGCCCTTGAAGCTGGAAATTGCCTGGCGCAATCTTGATCAGCGGGCGGGCGGGGAACTGCTGGGGGTGGCCCCCTGGTGGCCGCAATTGCTGGGGGGCGGAGGGGGCCGGGAAATCCCGCCTGCCGTCGCCCAAACCCTGGTGGAAGCCCTGCCCCGGCTGCTGGGCAAGTCCCCGGTCCTGGAAATCGCCGAGCTCCGGCTCGATACTTCCCACGGGACCGCTGAGGGCCGCCTGCGTCTGGCCTATCAGGGCAGGGATGAGGCCCGGCTTTTTCATCCGATCATGTTGATTTCCGGCCTGCGCCTGGAAGCGGAAGCTAAGGCCCCGGAAACCCTGCCGGAAAACATGTTCGCGGACTACCAGCAGTGGCCGCAGCCCGAGCCCGGAGCCAATCCCGGCCCTGACTTAACGGACCGGGGAAGGGATCCGCTGGCGGCCCTGCGGCGCCGGGGCTATCTGCCGCCCCCGGACGGCAGCGACCTGGTCAGCTTCAGCCTTCGTTACCAGGAGGGCGAGTTGGAAATCAACGACCGGCCCGCCCCCATTCAGGCCCTGTTTTATCTGTTGCGCCGGTCATAGCGGCCCATCAGTTCGGCCTGGGCCATAATATGACCGGCCATGGCTTCTTCCACTTGGGCCTTGCTCGCTCCTGCCGCCAACTCAAGTTCACAGTCCAGGGCAAAAAGCTTGAAAAAATAACGGTGTTCGCGATCCGGCGGGCAGGGGCCGTAATATTTCCGATTGCCGGCGGTTCCCTGCCCCGGCACGCCGGGCGGCTCCGAATTTTCGGCGACGGTCCGGACCCCGGGCGGGATATTATAGACCACCCAGTGATCCCACATCCCGTCAGCCCGCAAATGGCTGGGCACGTCGGGATCATCCATGATCAACACCAGGCTCACGGCCTGCTCCGGCACCCCGGCGATCACCAGGGGCGGGTTGATGTTGTCGCCGTCGCAGGTATAACGGGCCGGAATCGAGGAGTCGTGGGCAAAAGCGGGACTGGTCAGTTGCATGGCACACCTCCGGTTTAAATCACCGTTCAGCCGCAAGGGCCGGCAAGCCTTTGGCCGATCAGGCTACAGAACCACGGTACGCTTGATATAGCGGACCACTTCGTCGGGATCGTCCATCACCTGGAAATAGAGCATGTCGTCGGCATCGATATTGCCGACGGCCAGCATTTTTTCCTTAATCCAGTCCACCAGGCCGCCCCAGAAATCGGAGCCGACCAGAATGACCGGGAAGGCCTTGATCCGGCGCGTCTGCATCAGGGTCAGGGACTCGAAAAGCTCGTCCAGGGTGCCGAAACCGCCGGGCATCCCGATGAAGGCCATGGAGTACTTGATGAACATGACCTTGCGGACGAAAAAGTATTTGAAATGGAGCGGGACATTGGTGAAGGGATTGGGATCCTGCTCGAAGGGCAGATTGATGTTGAGCCCGATGGACATGCCCTCCGCCACCGCCGCCCCCTTGTTGGCGGCGGCCATGATCCCCGGCCCGCCCCCGGTGATGATGGCGTAGCCGGCCCGGGCCAGATCCTGGGCGATCTTATCGGTCAAGGCAAAATACTTGTCTTCCATGGGGGTTCGGGCCGAACCGAAGATCGATACCGCCGGCCGGCCGATGCTGGCCAGGGTGTCGAAACCGTCAACAAACTCCCCCATGATCCGGAACAAGCGCCAGGAGTCGCCCACCTTGAAATTGTCCAGGGAGTATTGCTGCCGCTCATCGACCATCCCGGCCTTGGTAATTTTCATCATAATTCCCCTCAAAAACTGATTATTTGAATTAAAGAAAGCTTCTCTCTATCCGCTTAACGGCTTGCCGGCCAAGCTGAAAGTCCGCCGGGGCCGCAGCTTGAGGCAAGCAGGTCCGGCCGGCCATACCCCGGTATACCGCCGGACCTGATCGTGCCAAAATACGGTCCCGGCGGACTTTCAGCCCTGCCAACGCTGGGCTCGGGCGTACATCTGGCGAGCCTGGCGATGGCGGCCCTGTTCTTCGTAGATCCGCCCCAGCCAGGAGGCGGCCAGAGGATCGCGCCGACTGAGCCGCAAGCCCTGGCGCAGGGAGGCCTCCGCCTCAACAGCCTTGCCCTGGCGCCATTGGACCCAGCCCAGGCGCCGCCAGCTCTCGCCCCGCTTGCCATCCATTTCCACCGCCTGATGGCAAAGCGACAGGGCAATGTCATCCCCCTCGCCGTTGATGAGATAGAGTTCGCCCAGCAGGCTCAGGGCCTCGGTATCCCTGGGATTGAGGCTCAAGGCCTTCTGCACCGCCTCCATGGCCGGGCGAGGCTGCTCCAGGCCCAGCAGGGCCCGGCCCAGCAGACGATGAGCGGCGGCCAGGTCGGCGTTGCGGCGCTCCTCGACCCCATGGTCATCCACGCAGCGCCGCAGCAGGGCTACCGCTTCGGGATAACGCCGCCGCCGACAATAGAGCTTACCCAGCTGGAGGAGCAGATCAAAGGAGCAGCCGTTGACGGTCAGGGCCTGCTCAAAACAGGCAATGGCCCGGTCATCCCGAGCGGAGGAAAGATGGGCGAAACCCAGGTTGCAGAGAGCCATGAAGCTGGCTGGGTCTATTTGCAGCGCCTTTTCGAAGGCGGCCAGGGCCGGTTTGGTCTGGTTGAGCTGGACCAGGGCCACTCCCAGGCTGTTGAGCAGGTTGACATTAGCCGGATCCAGAGCCAGGCCCTGCCGATACTCGGCCACTGCCCGGCGGATATCACCCTCGTTGTAGTAGGCATCGCCGCTGATATTGAGGCTGATGCCGTTAAAAACCGCCAGAGAGTCAGGCCCCAGCAGTTCGGCATGCCGCAAGGCCTTGCGGCAATTGAGGGGAATTTGCGACTTGCGGTAGCTCAAACAGGGGTAAAGGGCGATGCCGGTGGAGAAAGTGCTGCCGCTGGATTGCTCCATCCGGTGGCGGAATTCCTCCAGCCAGCGGCGGGCTGCCGCTTCATCGGCTCCGTCAAGATAAACCATGCTTTCCCGCTGGCTGAGAAAAAGAACCTCGCTATCCGGGATCAGGGCCGCACGCACCCGCTTGCTGAAATGATTGCTCAAGGCCACCTGGTCCTGGCGAATCAGCAGCAGGGCAAAGCGTTCCCGGCCCCTCCAGAGCCGGCCGAGCCGAGCCCGATCGCCGGGGGCCAGGGGGGGGAAAATTCTTTCGGCGCCGGCGACGCAAAGACCAAAGGGCCCGCGCCGACGGGCCACCGCCAGCGCCTGCCAGGCTTCCGTGACCAAGCGGGCGGCGGTCAGTTTGGCCCCGCCGCGCAATGAGGTCAAGCCGGCATGGGCCCGGCCGAATTCCTCCCGCCGCAGCCGACGCAGCAGCATGTCCGCCATATGGCGTGATTCTTCCGGCGAAACCCGGGACCAGAGGAGGGCGAAAACCCCCAGCCCCAAGGAATAGAGCGGGGTGGAGCTCCCGAACAGCGACTGCAGGTAAGCGCCGGCCCGCTGAATGGCGGTCAACCCCCGCTCGGCATCCCGAGCCTGGGGATAGATCTCCAGCAGCAGCAGGAAGTCCTCGCCCTGCCGACGCCCATTGCTCTCCTGCCGGTCTGCCGGCATGCGGGCCGCCAGATCCGCCGCCAGCCGCGCCGCCCCGGGCAGACCGGTAACGGGATCGGTCCCCCCGTCCTGGTCCGCCCCATAAAGCGGGAAGCTCATGCCAGTACCTCCCGCAGAATGGCAGCCAACTCGGCCACCTCCCGGTCGGCCACGGTGCGCAGATCGAGCAGCAGGCGGTCGTTCTCAATGCGCCCGATTACCGGAATCGCCGCTCTCCGCAGGGACTTTTCCAACTGGTTGAGACTGAGCTTGCGGGGATTGAGGGCCAAGGCGCAGCTGGGCAGGGGCATTTCCGGCAAGGAGCCGCCGCCGACCCGGGAATTGACCCGGACCAGCTCCAGGCCGCAACTCTCGGGCGGCAGATCCTTAAGGCGCCGGCGCAGCCGGTTGGCCCGGCGCCGCACCTCGGCATAGGGGGTGGTCAGCATCCGCAGGGTGGGGATCTCCGCCCGGGCCTGCTCTTCGTCGAAATAGAGGCGCAAAACCGATTCCAGGGCGGCCAGGGTGAATTTGTCGATCCGCAGGGCCCGGTTGAGGGGGTTTTTCTTGACCTGCTCGATGATGGCCCGCCGGCCCAGGATCAAACCGGCCTGGGGGCCGCCCAGGAGCTTGTCGCCGCTGAAGGTGACCACATCCACCCCGGCTTTCAACACTTCCTGGACGGTGGGCTCCTTCTCGAGGCCGTAACGGGAAAAATCCAGCAGGGAACCGCTGCCCAGGTCTTCCATGACCGGCAGGTCATAACGGGCGGCCAGCTCCACCAGTTCGCCGGCGGCGACTTCGGCAGTGAAGCCGCTGATCCGGTAGTTGCTGGTATGGACCTTGAGCAGCAGGGCGGTATCCGCCCCAATGGCTCGTTCATAATCGCGCAGATGGGTGCGATTGGTGGCGCCGACCTCGACCAGCCTCGCTCCGCTGCGGGCCATGACCTCGGGGATCCGGAAGGAGCCGCCGATTTCCACCAGCTGCCCCCGGGAAACCACGACCTCGCGGCCGGCGGCCAGGGTTTGCAGGACCAGCAGAACGGCGGCGGCATTGTTGTTGACCACCAGGCCGGCTTCGGCCCCGGTCAGCTCGCAGAGCAGATTTTCCACCAGGGAGTAGCGACTGCCCCGCTTGCCGGTCTCGAGATCTAATTCCAGGTTGGAATAACGGAAGGCCACCGCCGCCAGGTTGGCCGCGGCCGTCTCCGGCAGCAGGGAGCGGCCCAGGTTGGTATGCACCACCACCCCGGTGGCATTGATCACCGGCCGGAAATTGGGACGCAAGCGGGCAGCCAGACGCCCGGCCAGCCGGGGCAGCAGCCGCTCCCGGCTCAACTCCTCGGGCCGCCGCAACCGGCCGGCCAGAATATCCCGGCGGCACTCCGCCAGGATTTGGCGGACCACGATTTTGGTCAGCCGGGCCGGAGCGGCGGCCGAGGAACCGGCAGGGCTCAGCCAGGCCAGGGCTTCATCAACCTTGGGAATGGCCCGCAACAGAGCCTGGGCTTCCACCGCCGCCGAAGCGGCGGATACAGGGATGGTCATAGCTGCTCCCAGTCAATTTTTTCCGAATCGGCTCCCGGGCTGCCAGCGGTTGCCGCTGGACCGTCAGCGACCATAACCTCCACCCGGCGCGGGGGGCAAGCCATAACCGCCGGTAGCCGGGGCGGGAGGCGCCGGCGGGACCCCATAGCCGGGAGCCGCCGGCGGGGCAGGTTCTTCAATGATCTCCTCAGCCGGGGGTTGCTCAACCTCCGGGGCGGGGGGAGCTTCCGGGGCCGGGGGAACGCCGTAAGCCGGGGCGGGTGGAGCCGGGGCCTCTTCAATTACCGGTTCCTCGACCACCGGCGGGGCCGGAGCCGGGGCCGGAGCCTCTTCTTGCGGGGCCCGCTTACAACCGGTCATTACCGGCAACAGTAAACCCGCCACCACCGACATCAGCAGCACTTTTCTTAAAAGATCGAATCCACTCATAACAAACCTCCCCTCCTGCTTGTGGTTATCGGCTTCCTCGAGCAAAGTAGCCGTGCTGGAATTTTCGTAATATAACAGAGAAGGACGCGGCGAACAAAGTGTTTCCGGGCTTTTTGCCGGTTATCCGGCAGGCAAACTCAGAACTCCAACTGATTCTCCCGCTCCTGGCAGGGGGTGCTGTTGAAGGCGAACATCGCCAGGGTTTCCGGGGTCTGTTGCCGGTAAGCCTCCTTGACCAGCCGTTTCAGCGGGCCCTTGACCTCCTTCAACGGCGGCAACGGTTTGATCAGCGGCAAAAGCTTTTCAATCGGCGCCGGAGGTTTGATCAGCAGCTTGCTGTCCAGTTCCTCGGCCAGCCCCACTTCCATGCCGCCCTGCATGGCTCCGGTGGCCTGCTTGTCCCCCAGTGAACGGAGAAAAGAGAGAATGGCGCTGATATTGTTCTGTTTATAGAAAACCTCGATCTCGGCGGCAATATCGCCCTGAAACTTGGCCAGCTCTTTTAATTTGCCGTTATACACCTTGACGTGAAAAGTCAGATTTTCGTAGCAGGAGAAGAAATAACGGCTGAAGCGCCTCTTCCTGGTCCAGCCCTTGAAGCGCTGGCATTCGAGCACC
Organism: Desulfurivibrio nitratireducens; assembly: GCF_044068515.1. Lineage (NCBI taxonomy): Bacteria > Pseudomonadati > Thermodesulfobacteriota > Desulfobulbia > Desulfobulbales > Desulfobulbaceae > Desulfurivibrio > Desulfurivibrio nitratireducens. Next base: position 34,710 of record NZ_JBIPKI010000006.1, on the reverse strand, counting down.
CGTTGCCGGATGGTGGGCGACTCCAGCAGATAGGGATCATAGAACAGTCGCTCGTTGAGCCCGACCAGGTCAAGGAATTGCTGGATCAATTCTTCCTGGCGCAAAAGCAGATAGATTCGAATCAGATCGAAACTGATCCGTTTTTCGAGAATAAAGGAGTGCTGCCGGGCCAACTGGGCATAATCCCGGCTGTCTTCCTCGATCAGCTTGCGGAAACCGAAATAACGGCCGGCGATTTCCTGCTTGAGTTCGGCGGCCATAATATCTTCCAGGCCGGGCTGCTGTGTACTCATAAACCTTTTCCTTGTTGCGCCGGTTAGGCGGGCAGGCGCCGGGAGTTATTCCCCTGGTTGATCATTACCGGCGGCTAGTTCCCTGTCAACCCCGGTCGCAGCAGGACCGGCGACTCCGCTCCGGCGATACCGATCCGCGCCCGGCAATTCCGTCTTTGTGGTAATTTCCGGCCCGGCGGCGGGGCCGCTGAACCGGGGTCAGCAAACCCGCGGACCGAGTACTCAAACCATCGCACCTGTTTCAATTATAGCCCATTTTCCGCCGATCTTTTCAAGTTTTATGACCATCAGACCGCCGATTATCACCTTTCCCCTTGCCGGGCATCATGGTAAAGTCGGGAAGCTCAACCATGCTTCCCCGATGCCCCTGAACCCCTCCTGACCGCGCCATGACTATCTGCGACCAAACCCCGGGCAACAAAGCTCTCTGCATCCGCGAGATGAACGTCGATGATCTCGCCGAGGTCTTTCATATCGGCGAGGTGGTCTTCACCGCCGAGTACTCCCCCAGCCTTTATCGCACCTGGGATGAGTACGAGGTGATTTCAATGTTCAACAGCGACTCGGAACTCTGCCTGGTGGCGGAACGCGACGGCCGAACCGTCGGCTTCGCCCTCGGCACCACGGTGGAAAAGCAGCATTCGGCCTGGAAATACGGCTACCTGGTCTGGCTCGGAGTCTGTCCGGGGGCCCAGAAGCTCCGGGTCGGGGAACGGCTGTTCAAGGAAATGAAGCGGCGGATGCGGGCCCAGGGGGTCCGGATGATCATCGTCGATACCGACGCCGACAACCAGGCGGGCATCCGCTTCTTCACCAAGCTCGGTTTCGGCAACATCCAGGAACATGTCTACATGACCCTCAATCTGAGCCCCCGCCGCAAAAAAAGGAAAAAACCGAAAAATGATTTCTGCTCCTGACCCGACCCGGGCCTGGCCGGCTCTCAACGAGCTGCGCCTGGCCACCATCCTCCGCCAGATGATCGACATATACTCCCCTTCGGGCAAGGAGGAGGACATCCAGCTCTACCTCGAGGAGTTGCTGCGGGCCGGAGGGCTGCAGGTTCGCCGGCAGGAGGTCGAAGAGGAGCGTTACAATCTCATCGTCTCCCTGGGGGAGCGGGAACCCCGGCTCTACCTGGTGGGCCATGTCGACACCATCGCCGCCTGGGATCTCAGCGAATATGTGGCCCGGCAGGAAGACGGACTTATTTACGGCCTGGGCAGCGCCGACATGAAGGGAGGCTGCGCCGCCATGGTCGAAGCCTTTCTCACCCTGGCCCAGCTGCTGCCACCCGCCGAGCGGCCCCCAGTAGGCCTGCTGCTGGTGGTGGGCGAGGAAGAAAACGGCGACGGCAGCGCCGCCTTTCTCGAATCCTGCCGCCCTCCCTGGGTGGTGATCGGCGAGCCCACCGGCCTGATGCCCAATTTCGCCCATTACGGCTATCTCGAAGCGGTTTTCACCACCATCGGCCGCCGCACCCATTCCTCCCTGCCCGAACTGGGCCACAACGCGGTGGAGTCGATGCTGCGGGTCCTGCTCCACCTCGGTCGTGATCCCCTTTTTTTCGACCGCGGCCGCTCGGGGATCATTTACTCCATCCGGGAAATGACCTCTTCCCAAGCCGGCTTCGTCGTCCCCGACCGTTGCGAAACCTGGATCGATCTGCACCTGCCCCCGGAAATGGACCCGGCCGTCGTTGAGGCCGCCATCCGGAACCGGGCTGAAGGAGCCAAGGCCCTGATTCCCGATCTCAAGCTGGAGTTCACCTCCAACCTGGCCGCCCGGGGCTACAGCCTGGACCTGGATAATCCCCTGGCCCGGCAACTGAGCGCCATCTACCCCAAGCTGCAACTACCTTGGCGCTGTGATTCCTTCCGTTCCCATTCCGACGGCAATCTTTTTCACCAGGCCGGGGTCAAACCCCTGATCCTCGGTCCCGGCGCCCTCGAGGTGGCCCATACCCCGGAAGAATATACCCCTCTGCACGAGGTGGTGAGCGCCGCCAAAATCTACCTGGCTCTCTGCCTGCTGGCCGAAAATCTTTGACCTCCGGAGTTTTTGCCTTGCCCAAGTCTTTTCCCCGGCGTGACTTTCTCCTTTGGCTGGTCGTCCTTCCCCTGGCGGGCTGCACCCCGGCTCAAATCCAGCGCGGCCTCAGCACCACCGAGCGGGTTCTCTCAGGAGATATGGCCGGGGCGGTTTCGCACCAGATCCCGGTCACCGGGCTGGGGGTGGTTGACCAGGCGGTGCGGCGCCAGGTTCAGACCATGGTCCGGGAAATCGGCCGCCGCTGGACCGACCAAAAGGTGGCCAGCGAACGGGAATACGTCAAGTACACCGACAACTACCAGACTCGGGCCATCGTCAATTTCGACCGCGGCCTGATCCGGGTGGAAACCGTCCGGCCCCAGGAGCCGCGGGCAACCCTGAGAAGGGCCATCGTGGCCACCCTGCTGACCCCGGAAGACCCCGCCCGGGTGGATTTGCTCAGTGCCCGGGAAATCCCGGCCGACGGCCGGCCTTTTCTCTATCGGCTGGTGGTCGATCATGAGGGGGAATACATCCGCTGGCCCTGGCGGGCCGAGCGCTACGCCGATTATCTCCTTGCCCACGCCTACCGGAGAGAACCGGCCGGAGATCGGACCGTCCATTACGTAACCTTTGCCATGGTGCGACAATACCAGCAAAACCAGCAGTTCAAGTTTCAGCAGGCTGTGCTGGAAAACGCCCGCCGCTTCAACCAACCGCCGCCTTTGATCTTCGCGATCATCGAGGCGGAAAGTAGTTTCAACCCTTACGCCATGAGCCATGTCCCGGCCTACGGTCTGATGCAGATCGTCCCCACCAGCGCCGGCCGCGACGCCCACCAGCTCCTTTACGGCCGGGCAGGCACTCCGACCCGGGAATATCTTTTCGTCCCGGCCAACAATATCCGGATGGGCACAGCCTATCTTCATATTCTGGACCGCCGCTATCTGCGGGGGGTGGGAAATCGGCTCAGCCGGGAATATTGCGTGATCGCCGCCTACAACACCGGCAGCGGCAACGTCCTCAACGCCTTCGACCGGGGCGACCGGACCCGGGCCCTGGCCCGGATCAACCGCCTGGGGCCGCAGGAGGTCTACCGACACCTGGTCCGCAACCTGCCCTATCGCGAAACCCGCGAATACCTGCCCAAGGTCGTCCGCCTCCAGGACAAGTACCGCGGCATCGGCTAACTCCCCTGGCGCCGGGCCGGATCCTGGCGGTAGTAAAGGGCGAACTGCTCGTAAACCGCAGGATAGACTTGCAACAGATAACCGGGGGCCATAAAGAAATATTCGCTGCTGACCGCGAAAAACTCGGCCGGGTCTTCGGCGGCGTACTCGTCGAGCAGAGGTTCGGCGCCCCGTTCCAGGGCGGCCCGCAACTCCTCATAGGCCGAGGCCAGGGCCGCGGCCCAGGCGGCGGAGCTCATGCCGCGATGCAACGGGGGCATCCCGTTGGCCAGGCCGTTGTTCATATCGAGCTTGTGGGCGAATTCATGAATCACCACGTTGCCGGCCGGACCGTGAGGATAGGCGCCGGGGGCGCAATCGGCCCAGGAAAGCACCACCGGCCCGCCTTCCCAGGATTCGCCGGCCAGCACCTCGCTGCCGCTGTGGACAATCCCGTCGGCGTCGGTCTCTTCCCGGGGGGCGATAAAGCTGTCCTCGTAAACCACGATGGAAGTCCAGCCCGCGTAATAATCGAGATCCAGGTTGAGGATGGGCAGGCAGGCCTGGGCGGCGATGGCGGCCTGCATTTCCAGGGTGAGTTCTAAACCCCGGGCCCCATAAAACTGCTTGGTGGCCAGAAACAGGCTGGTCCATTCCCGCAGGCGCTGGTTTTCCGCCGCCGTCAGGCCGGCAAAAAGTTCCGGCGGGTGGGCCAGCGCCGCGGCCCAAATCGGGTCAGTCAGTGACGTCCGCCGCAGGAGCCCGGCCCGCCGCCATTTTTTCCACCACCGCCAGAAACCCATTATGCTCTCCTTGTTCCGACCCGGTCGACCTCCCGGTCAAGCCTTCCGGGGCCAGCCCACCGTTGCCGGCGGAAATTTAGCGGCAGCCCAGAGAGAGGCCACATGCCGGGCCGGGCCAGCGCCAGCGCGGCGATCAGAGCCCCCCGACCGGCCCGGTAATCCACGGTTAAAGCTTACGGCCCCAAGCGGCACCGTCCTGATCCCCAGCCCTCTTCCATCATGCCCACTTGCCTGAATAGCATTTATATCTTATTTTGTAATGCTCAGGAGCAAACAATCGCAATCTCAACCAAGGAGTAACCAGAAATGCGTTCCAGCCTCAAAATCATTCCCGCCCTGCTGGCCTGTGCCTTGTTGCTGTTCAGCGCCGCCGGAGCAGGCGCCCAGATGGTCCGGAATCTCAGCACCGACGAACTGAAGGAAAGGCTCGATCAACCCCGCCGCATCGTGGTGGTGGACACCAGAACCACCCGGGAATATCGCCAGGGCCACATCAGCGGGGCCATCAACATCACGCCGGAACAATTCGAAAATCTGCCGGCCCTCTTGCCTGAAGACAAAAACGTCCCCCTGGTCTTCTACTGCCGGGGTTACGACTGAGGCCTGGCCCCCGCTGCCGCAGGTGCGGCGCAACAAGCCGGTTACCGCAACGTCTTCACCTACCGTGGAGGTTTCCCTGAATGGCAATCCCGACGTTTACCCATCAGCGTCCAATAACGCATGCGCCCGGCCGGCTTGAAGCCGGCCCGGAATTAAATCGGAACAACAGGCGGCCGGGCCGGCCAAGCAGGCCCGCCGCTCCGGGCAGCCGGCCCGGAGCGGCTGCGATCTTAATGGCCCCAGACGGCCGCTTGCCCCAACCGGCAGCCGGCCATTACCAGCAAACCCATGCCGCGCTTTATGTCCTGCTCGCCGGCCTCTGGCTGCTGCTTTTCTCCGCCTGCGCCGGCGATCCTCCCGGTGATGCCCCCCCTCTCCCGGCGGTACAGCTCGACCGCCTGGTGGCCCTGCCCGAACCCTCCGCCGAAGAACAGTTCAATTCCCTGAAAATGGCGGTGGCGGCCATCATCTCGCCCCAGGGCACGGTCAACTCCTATCGCCCTCTGCAGGCCTACATGGAGCAGAAGCTGGGCAAACCGGTGCAACTGGTCCAACGCCGCACCTACCAGGAGGTCAACGAACTGCTGGCCAGGGGCCTGGTCGATGTCGCCTTTGTCTGCACCGGGCCCTTTGTGACCGGCCTCAAGGAAGGGACCATGGAGATGCTGGTGGTGCCCCAGGTCAATGGCAAGATTACCTACCAGGGGGTTTTCATCGTCTCCGCCGCTTCCCGCATAACCGCTCTGGAGGGCTTGCGCGGCAAGGTTTTCGCCCTCACCGACCCGATGTCCAATACCGGCTACCTTTATCCGATGTCGGTGATTCAGGCCCGGGGGGAGTCGGCCGAGGATTTTTTCGGCCGGATAATTTTTACCTACAGCCATGACCGCTCCATCGCCGCAGTCCTCGACGGGGTGGTGGACGGGGCCTCGGTGGACAAGATCGTCTTCGACCACGCCCTGGAGGCCGACCCGTCGCTGCGGGAGCGGTTCCAGATTCTCCATGTTTCCCGGGAATTCGGGATCCCCCCGGTGGTGGTGCCCCCCGGCATCGACCCCGAGAGGAAAAGACAACTGCAGGAGTTTTTCTTAAATATCCATCATGATCCTGAAGGGGCCGCCATTCTCGCCGAGCTGGGGATGGAACGCTTTACCGAGGGCGACCTCAAGCTTTACCGCTTACCCTGAGAGAAACGACCCGTGAAACCCAAGAAAGCCGCAGCCATCCTGACCGTTTTAAGTTCGTGGCTGCTGGGGGTTCCGCTGCGGCTCAAGATCATAGGGATGGTCACCGGCATCATCATCCTTTTCGCGGCCACCAGTCTCTACATCATTTACGGCACCCTGATCGGCAACATGGAGGAACTGATGGAGAAGGAAGGCCGCTCCATCGCCCTTGAACTCGCTTACCAGGCTCCGGACTACCTCCTGATCAACGATCTTTACGGCCTGACCCGCACCCTCCAGAACACGGTCCGCAACCGGCCCGATCTGCGTTACGCGGTGGTCAACGATCGCAGCGGCCGGATCGTCGCTCATACCTTCGGGGCCGGCTTCCCCTATGATCTGCTGGACCTTTATCAGCGGGGCGAAATCCCCTCATCCGAGATCTCCTTGCGCCAGATTGCCAGCAACGAGGGCATCATCTGGGAAACCACCGCCCCCATCATGCAGGGGGATGAGGGCCGGGTGCGCGTAGGGGTTCGGGAAAACGCCTTTCGCCAGCAGATCAACCGGTTTCTCAACTCCTTCATCTGGAACTTCTTCTGGGTGGTCTTGATCGGTCTGCTGCTTTCTTTTTATCTCACCTGGCTGATTACCCGGCCGATCAAAAGTCTGCTGCTGGCCACCCGGGCGGTCAACAGCGGCGATTACACGGTTTCCCTGCCCCATTGCGCCAGCGATGAAGTGGGCTCATTAACTTCGGCCTTCAATGAAATGGTCGGCCAACTGGCCCTGGCCGATGAAGCCCGGCGGGAAAAGGAAAAAATCCGCCGTGATTACCTCCAGCGGGTGATCGCCGGCCAGGAGGGTGAACGCAAGAGAATCGCCCGCGAGTTGCACGACCAGACCGGCCAGGCCCTGGCCTCGATCATGGTGGGGCTGAAAATGCTGGAAAACAGTGCCGATAGCCAGGATATCCGCACCAAAATCGGCGACCTGAAGTCGGCCATCACCGCCGAAATGGCCACCATCCACCATCTGGCCGTCAACCTGCGCCCCAGCGTTCTGGACGATATGGGGCTGGTGCCGGCCCTGGAGATGTTCATCGACGAGGTCCGCAAGCGCCACCAGCTTAAAGTGGGGCTGACCATGATCGGCTTTGCCAACCGCCGGACCGACAGCAGCACCGAAACCTGCGTTTACCGGATCGTCCAGGAGGCGGTCCTCAATGTGATCCGCCATGCCCGAGCCAACGAGATCAAGGTGCTGCTCGAATGGCGGCGGGACCAGATCAGGGGGGTGGTGGAGGACGATGGCCGGGGCTTCAACCTTGAAACCATGACCATCAACGACCGCCTCGGCCTCTATGGCATGATGGAGCGGGCCGAACTGCTGGGCGGCACCCTGAGGATCGAATCGGAACCGGGCCAGGGCACCATGGTGGTTTTCGCCCTGCCCACCGAGAGCCAGGGCGAGGAGATTAAAAATGATTGAAGAACCGACGACCATCCTGGTGGTCGATGATCATCCCCTGTTGCTCTCCGGGCTCGGCATGCTGCTCAACGCCGAAAAGGATCTCGAGGTGATCGGCCAGACCGATCGGGCCGAATCCGCCCTGGAACTAGCCCAAAAACTGCAACCCGACATCATTTTGCTGGATATCGGCCTCCACGAGGTCAGCGGCATCGACCTGCTGCCCCGGCTGCTGGCGGCAAGCCCTCGCAGCCGGATAATCATGCTGACCATGCACGAAGACCAGAATTACCTGCAACGGGCGATGCAGTCCGGGGCCCGGGGTTTTGTTCTCAAGCGAGGACTGGACGCCGATCTGCTCTATGCCATTCGCACCGTCCGGCGCGGCGAGGTTTACGTTCATCCCTCCATGCTGCTGGAACTGGTTGGGGGAGAGCCAGGTCAAACCGAAAACCCCGACCACCAGCAAATGCTTTGGGAGTCCTTAAGCCAAAGGGAACAACAGGTCATGCTGGCGGTGGCCCGCGGCCATACCAGCCGGGAAATCGCCGAAAAATATTTCGTCAGCGACAAAACCGTCACCACTTACCGCAGCCGGGCCATGGCCAAACTGGGCCTGAACAGCAAGGCCGAACTGGTGCGCCTGGTCATGGAACTCGGCAAATTAGACAATTATCCCACCTTGTAGGGCTTTACCTGACATAAAAATCAGGGAAAGCCCGGCTTTTTCTTCTGGACAATTCCGCTACCATTACATCACGTGAAACTGGGACCAAAGGGGACCCCGGCCCGGGGGAAAACCCTCATAGGGCCGGGAGCGTCCGGCTCCGCCCCCCTTTGGCTGCCCTATTAATAACCAGGCACCAGGAGGTGGAAAGCGGGAAAGATGCTGAATGCCATGAAAAATCAAGGGAGGTAGAGGTATTAAACAACAACTTGACCCAGCAAAACCAACAGGAGGTAGAGCAAAGAACTCCAGCAACAAAGCAAGTATACGGTCATCAACCAAAACATAAGGAGAAAAAACCGTGGAAGATTTCATTGCTTGGCCAATCTGGATTGCCATGTACCTGTTTCTAGGGGGGGTGTCCGCTGGTGCATTTTTGGTGGCGGCCCTGTCCGACCTCTTCGGAGGGGAAAAATACCGCAGCCTGGCCCGAATCGCAGCATATCTGGCCCCAGCGCCGATCATCATCGGCCTGATCCTGCTGATTTTCGACCTGGGAATGCCATGGACATTCTGGCGGCTACTGGTCTACCCCAACATCACTTCGGTTCTGTCGGTCGGCACCTTCCTGCTGAGCGTCTTTTCACCGATTACCATCATCTACGCCTACTTGCTGTACAGCCAGCGGAACAACCCCTACAAACAACCTGAAGGCCTGCAGATGGTGCTGGCCTGGGCCGGGATCGTGCTCTCCATCGGCGTGGCGGCCTACACCGCCCTGCTGCTCCAGTCCGTTTCCGTCAACGCGGTCTGGGCGACCTCCATGCTCTGGCTGCTCTTCGTGGTTTCCGCCTTCTCCACCGGGATTGCCCTGACTCTCCTGGTGACCCACTTCGTCGCCGATGACGCCAAAGAAGCGATGCATTTCTGGACCAGGTTCGACGCTTACCTGATCGGCGGCGAACTGGTGGTAATTCTGCTGATGATCGTCGGCTGGTCCCTGACCACCGGGGGTCCCGGCGGCGGCCAGGTGGCCCTGCAAACCCTGGTCTTCGGCGGCTATGCTCCACTCTTCTGGATCGGGGTTATTTTGTTCGGCCTGCTGGTACCCTTGCTGCTCGAGTACAAAGAACTGAGTGGAAGCGGCGGGCCCGCGCTGACGGTGGTGGCCTCGGTCCTGATTCTGGTCGGGGGCTACCTGCTGCGGCATGTAATCCTTTTCGCCGGTCAAATGGCTTAAGATAACAGGAGGTGTTTAGACTCATGAAAACAACACGGCGAAATATACTGAAAGCTTCTGCGGTCGCCGCCGGCGCGGCCGCCATCGGCGCCACCGGCGCCTGGCCGACCCTGAAATCCCTGGCGGCGATTCCATATGCCAGCGGCGAAGGCGACGGCGGCCGCTGGGTTAGCACATCCTGCCAGGGTTGCACCACCTGGTGTGCGGCCCAAGTTTACGTTCTCAACGGCCGGGGGATCCGGATCCGGGGCAACCCCAACGCCAAGACCGGGGTGGGCAACCTCTGTCCCCGCGGCCATTTGGTCCTGCAGCAGGTCTATGACCCCGACCGGCTCAAGGTGCCGATGAAGCGCACCAACCCCAAGAAAGGCCGCAACGAGGACCCCCGTTTCGTGCCGATCAGCTGGGACGAGGCGGCGGATACGATTGCCGAAAAACTGATCGAGTTGCGGCAAAACCAGGAAACGGAAAAGTTTGTCCTGATGCGCGGCCGTTATTCCCATATGCATCACCTGCTTTACGACCACCTGCCCAAGATCATCGGCTCGCCCAACAACATCTCCCACAGCTCGATCTGCGCCGAAGCGGAAAAGGTCGGCTCCTTCTTTACCGAAAGAAACTGGGGCTACCGGGACTTTGACCTGCTCAACACCCGCTATCTGCTGGCTTGGGGCTGCGACCCGACCTCGTCCAACCGGATGGTGCCCTTCGCCATCAACGCGGTGGGCCGGATCCAGGAGAAGGGCAAGATCTGCAGCGTCAACCCCATCCTGACCACCATCGGCACCAAGGCCGATTACTGGCTGCCGGTAATTCCCGGCGAGGACGGCGCCCTGGCCACGGCCATCGCCCATGTGATTCTTACTGAAGGCTTGTGGTACAAGCGCTTTGTCGGCGACTTCGTCGATGGCCAGAACCGCTTTGTCGCCGGCCGGACCGTGGATGAAGAGACCTTCCAGGAAATTGAAACCTACGGCTTGGTCAAATGGTGGAACCTGGAACTCAAGGACCGCACCCCGGAATGGGCGGCGGGGGTCTGCGGCATCCCCAAGGAACAGATCCAGCGGGTGGCCCGCGACATGGGAGAGGCCGCTCCCCGGGTCTGCGTTTTCAATGGCCCCACCATGTGGCCCAACGGCTCCTATGCGGCCCTGGCGATCCAGGCCCTCTCCGGCCTGGTGGGCGCCCCGGACAGCTTCGGCGGCCATACCGGCGGCTCGCCCGGCACGCCCAAGCACGGCCCCAACTCCATGGCCGATTTTCAGGACGATCAGGCCAAAGCCGCGGCTAAAAAAGAAAAAATCGACCAGCGGGGCCGGCTCGAATGGCCCAACCTGGCCCGCGGCGTTTCCGGTAGCGGGGTCAACACCAACCGGGTGGCCGACGCCATCCTGGCCGAGGACCCCTACGACGTCAAGGTGATGATCGCCTACTTCATCAACCCCAACTTCTCCGCCACCGAAACCGACCGCTGGGATCGGGCGATGGCCAAGGTTCCTTTTACCACCCATATCGCCACCCACTTTTCGGAGTTTTCCTGGTTCGCCGATCTGCTGTTGCCGGTGGCCCAGCACATGACGGAAAGATGGGCCTACACTACTCAGAAAACCCAACTTTATACCCATATCTCGATTCAACAGCCGATCCATGAGCGAATTTTCGACGTCAAGAACGACGAAACCGAAATCACCTGGCTGGTCGCCGAAAAACTGGCGGAAAAAGGCTTCCCCAACCTGCTGGACTACTACAAAACTTACAAGGATCCGGAAACCGGGCGGGTCCCGACCAACGGCGCCGAATTCTCCCTCTACGCCCTAAAGTCCTACACCAAGAATATCTGGGATCCGGCCGGCGAGAAGCAGGGCGATACCCTGAACGGCTGGGAGGACTTCGTCGAGAAAGGGGCCTGGAACTCAATCAAGTATCCCTACGGTCGCCGTCTGGGCGGCAAGTTCGGCGGCGAAACCGGCAAGTTCGAGCTCTACAGCGAAACCCTCAAGAAGGGCCTGCAGGGCCACGCCGACCGCCACGGAGTGAGCATTGACGACGTCATGGTGGCCTGCAAGTACTCGGCCCGGGGTGAGAAGGCTTTTATCCCCCACTACGACCCGCCGCGGCGCGAGGGCGATCCCAGCAACTTCCCGCTGATGCTGGTCGACTTCAAATCCCGCCTTAACCGGGAAGGCCGCACCGGCAACTGCCCCTGGTACTACGAGTTCAAGGGTGTTGATCCCGGTGACGTCAATTACGAGGACGTGATCAAGATCAACCCGGTGGACGCGCGCCGCCTGGGGCTGCGGGATGGGGCCACGGTGCGGGTTTCCTCGGCCAAAGGCTCGCCGATCACCTGCAAGCTCAAAGTCTGGGAAGGGGTCCGGCCCGGGGTAGCGGCCAAGACCTTCGGCCAAGGCCATTGGGCCTATGGACGCTTCGCTTCCAAGGAGTTCGGCAAAACCCCCCGCGGCGGCAACAACAACACCCTGATGCATGCCGACTGGGACCACCTGTCCGGTTCCACCGCCCGCAACGGCGGTTTCTGCCGCGTCAGAATCGAAATGATCTAAAGGGAGGTGAACAGCTGTGACCAACTATATAATGACCCACGATTTGCACAAGTGCATGGGCTGCGGCGCCTGCCTGATGGCCTGCAAAATCGAAAACAACGTAACGGCAGGAATCAAGTGGCTTACTTTCGAAACCAGGACGGTGGGCAAGTTTCCCAATGTCCGCTACGAATTTCAGCTCAATCAGTGCAACCACTGCGAAAACGCTCCCTGTGCCCGCAACTGCCCCACCAAGGCGATGCACAAGGATTTCGGCGGCTTGACCCTGCATGACCCCCGGCGCTGCGTGGGTTGCCGGGCCTGCATGGTGGCCTGTCCCTACGACGCGATTTCCTTTAATCGCGATCAGCCTCATGCTCAGTACAGAGACGATAAGCCGGTGGCCAGCGGGACCTCCAGCGGCAAGGAGCTTGCCGGCCGGATGCTGGCTCCGATACCCACCCACAACCCGGCACTGGATCAGGGCTATGTCTCGATCCGCCAAAAAGGCCTGGTGGAGAAGTGTACTTTTTGCTTTCATCGCCTGGCCCGCGGCCAGCAACCCCGCTGCGTCGAGGCCTGCCCGGCCCAGGCCCGGCTTTTGGGGGACCTGGATGATCCCAATGATCCGATCCATGAATTGATCGCCAAACACGGCTACATGACGCGACTGGAGGCCCGAATTACCCATCCCAAGGTCTATTACCTGAACTCATATTAAGCGATTCCGCAACCTCCTAACTTTAACTGCCGGATTACGGCAGCCGGCGCCGGGAGGGCTTCTGCGCAAGCCCTCCCGGCTTTTTTTCTGCAAGAAAAGTCGAACCGGCTTGATCCCTGGTTCTTTGCCGGAAAAGCAGTTTAAGATCTGCGGCCGATACGTTATGCTGATGGTAATTTTTTGCCCCTGACCATCATCAGTCCGCCCCGGGTTGACCGGGCCGGGGAAGATCATCAACCAAAAGGGACGATTAAGCGATGAATGCCACCACCGAGCAAACCCCACAAGCCCACCGAGCCTACATCTACCAGGCCTTATCCGCCATTTTTTATCCTCCCACGGCGGAATTGACCGCCGTGCTCGAAGAGCTTCCCGGCCGACTGGAAGCTCTCCACCCCGAATTGACTCCTTATGCCTCCGATTTGCTGGCCGAATTTCTTGAACAACGGGAGAACCTGACCACTCTGCAAGTTGATCACGCCAAACTTTTTCTCGGCCCCAACGAGCTGCTGGCCGCTCCCTACGGTTCGGTATACCTGGAGGATGGGCGCAAAATCATGGGCGACACCACCATAAACGCCTTGGAGCACTACCGGGCGGTGGGCCTCATGGCCAACCAGGAAAGCAAACAGCCGCCGGACTTTATCGCCACCGAGCTGGAATTCATGTTCTTCCTCGGCCATTGCTACCTGCAAACCGGCGAGGCGGAATATCTTGAACGTCAACGGAATTTCCTCACGCAACACCCCGGACGCTGGGCAGGACCCTTCACCGAACAGATCATCGCCGAGAGTGAAACGGAATTTTACAAATTGCTCGGAGTATTGACCCAGAAGTTTATCGAGGCCGAGTTGCTGGCCATGCCAGCCGCATAAATTCCCCCAGGAGCCGCATGGTCGAAGTAAACACCCCCGACGCAATGAATCCGGGTGCCACCGCCGCCAAGATTATCTACATTCTCTACCTGGTCGGCATCTTCGTCGCTCTGACCGGCCTGATCGGGGTGATTTTGGCCTATGTCAACCAGAGCGGTGCCCCCCGGTGGCTGCAAAGCCATTATCGCTTCCAGATCAGGACTTTCTGGATCGGCCTGCTTTATCTCCTGATCGGGGCATTGCTGACCGGCATCGGCGTCGGCTGGCTGATCATTCTGGGCTGGCTGATCTGGCTGGTGGTTCGCTGTGCCCAGGGCCTCCGGTATCTCGATCGCTGGGAGGCCCACCCCAACCCGGCCACCTGGTTTTTCACTTAGCTGAAGGTAGAAAAATCCGGAAGATTTTCCCCCAGCATCCTCAGCACTAAAATGCCGCGACTGCTCAATTAATCTTGCCCCGAGCCACCATCGGGACATTTTTCATCCTCTTTTTTCTTGCTGCTGTTGACATCCAGTTTTATAAAACCTATCATAACAGCACCAATCAGTTGAAAAACCTTAACCACAGGAGGAAAAACCATGCCCACCAAAGAAGAGTTGTGCACCAAAATCAAGGAAGTTTTCCCGGAGATCGGGGCCTGCGGCATCGATCTCAAGGTTGATTACGATGATTCCGAGAAAGCCTGGGTGGTCGACCTGAAAAAGGATAATCACGAACTCAAAACCTTTCTCGAGGAACCCGAGGCGGACGAATGCATGGCCGGCAAACAGTGCGTCTCTTTAGGCCTGCAGATCGGCCAACTGAGGAAGAATATCGAGGAACTTTAAGAGACCATGCCCTCTGACGGTTATGACTGCATTATCATCGGGGCCGGGCCGGGGGGCCTCCAGGCCGCCATCCACCTGGCCCGTTATAACCGCCAAGTGCTTTTGCTCGACCAGGGGGGCGGGCGCACCCGCCACGCCCTCCATCTAGAAAACTACCTCGGCCTGGAAATCACCTCCGGCAAAGAACTGGTTGAAACCGGGATCAGGCAGATCAAGTCCTTCGGTGTTGAATTCCGCCGGGAGCAAGTTTCCTCGGTGCAAAGCGACCATGGTTTTACGGTCAGCACCGCCCAGGGCCGCTACCAGGCTCCCTATGTCGTTGTTTCCTCCGGGGCCAGCGAAAACCTTCCCCCGATCAGAAGATTGAACCGCTTCTTCAGCCGCTCGATCTTCACCTGTGTGGATTGCGACGGCTATCGCACCACCGGCAAGCAGCTCGTCATCCTGGGCCGTTCTCAGGCCGCCGTCCGGCTTGCGGTGGCCATGAAGCAGATGTTCACTCCGGATATCACCCTGGTCATGCCGGCGGGACGGCTGCCGGACGATCAGGCCGAATTACTGGCCGAAGATGAGATCAAATTCCGCCGGGGGGAGCCGGAGGAATTTCTCGGCGATCCGGACTTGACCGGGGTCAAGTTGCGGGACGGGCGGGAAATCCCCTGCCAGGTGGTCATGCTCAGTTACGGTTATCGCATCAATGATGCCTTTCTGGCCGGCCTGGCCCTGGAGAGGGTGGCCGGCGGCCAAAAGTTGGCCACTGATCACCATTGTGAAACGTCGCTTAAAAATCTTTTCGCCTTGGGCGCCCTCAAACCGGGCAACGCCCAAGCCATTATCGCCGCCGGCCAGGGGGCGATGGTGGGCATTGAGATCAACCAACGCCTGCTGGAATTGTGACCCGGCCGGCATTAACCGTTAAAACAGGGAGGTGTATTATGAAACGTCAGGTTGAAATGCAGGAAGCAATGGTAAGGGCCCATCGGGATTTCATCGAAAACCTTGAAAAATCTGTCGAACTGGTGGCTCGAGACCTCGAAGAAGCCAAAGAGATGACCCAGATCTGCACCGACGAGTGGTGCGCCGCCACCGAGGAAGTACTCGATGAGCTGGCCAAGCTGGTTTTTTCAATCAGCGAACCGCGGTGGCTTTCCCGCGATGACTCCAAGAAGATCAGCGCCCTGCGCCATCGCATCCACGATCTGTACAGCCGATACAAGGCCGTAAAAAAGTAGCGGCGGGGGGCCCGGAATATGCCACAGGACATCCAGCTTCTTATTGGCGGTGAAGCCGGCCAGGGCTTGGTGACCATCGGCCAGTTGCTCGGCAAGGCCCTGGTCCGGAGCGGCCAGGAGATTTTTACCAGCCAGAGCTATCATTCGCGGATTCGCGGCGGCCACAACACCTTCGCCATCCGGATGGGCACCGGGCCCTTTTTCGCCTCCCGGGAGAGCATCGACATTCTGGTGGCGCTCAATGCCGAAACCGTTGAGTTGCATCGCGGGCAGCTAACCGAGGGGGCCCTGCTCATTGCTGATGCCGACTTCGCCCCCGAACGGCCGGGGACCATTGCCGTGCCATTTGCCGAACTGGGCCCGGAAAAGCTTTGGAATACCGCCGCCCTGGCCCTGCTCGGGCAAATCCTGGGCCTGGCCCCGGAGCCCTTGCACCAGGCCGTGGAGGCGATGTTCGGCCAAAAACACCCGGAGGTTCTGGCCGAGAACCGGGAAATCATGGAAAAAAGCCGGGAATGGGCGGAGAGCCATGCTCCGGCCCACGATTTTACCCTGCAATCTCCCCCGGCCGCCGGCGCCGCACGGCTGCTGCTTTCCGGCAATGAAGCCATTGCCTTGGGGGCTTTGGCCGGTGGGCTCAAGTTTTGCGCCTTCTATCCCATGACCCCGGCCACCTCCATCGTGGTCGAATTGATCGCCCATGCCGACAGCATGGGCTGCGTGATCGAGCAGGCCGAGGATGAAATCGCGGCCATCAACATGGCCGTTGGCGCCGCCTTTGCCGGGGCCCCGGCCATGGTGGCCACCTCGGGCGGAGGGTTTGCCCTGATGGCCGAAGGAGTCAGCCTGGCGGCGATGACCGAGACCCCGGTTCTCATCGTGGTGGGCCAGCGACCGGGCCCGGCCACCGGCATGCCCACCCGCACCGAGCAGGCCGACCTGGAGTTCGTCCTCCATGCCGGCCACGGCGAATTTTCCCGGGCAATATATACTCCCGGCAGCATCGAGGACTGTTTTGAGCTGACCGCCAAGGCTTTGAGCCTGGCCGAGCACTCCCAGTCCCCGGTCTTTCTCCTGACCGACCAGTTTCTGGCCGATGCAACCCGGCCGGTGGCCCCTTTTGATCTTGCCGCCATCAGCCCGATCCGCGCCGGGACCGACCCCCGAAACCTGCCCACTCCTTACCAGCGCTATCGCCTCACCCCCGACGGCCTCTCTCCCCGCCTGCTGCCGGGCCAGTCGGAGCACCTGGTGGTGGCGGACAGCGACGAACACGACGAGGACGGTCATCTCAGCGAAGACCACGGCCTGCGGATCGCCATGGTGGAAAAACGGCTGGCCAAACTTAAGCTGCTCAAGGACCAGGTCATCGCCCCGACTTTAGAGGGAGAAAAAGGCGCGGAGCTGCTGCTGGTCTGCTGGGGTTCCAGCCTGGGACCGGTGCGGGAGGCGGCCGCCATCCTCAACACACAGGGCCGCCGGGTCGCCGTTCTCCATTTTTCCCAGGTCTGGCCGCTGATTCCGGACCAGTTCCGCGAAACTCTCGAGGCCGCCGACCAGGTCGTCTGCGTGGAGGGCAATGCCACCGGCCAGTTTGCCCGGCTCATCCGGCGCGAAACCGGCTTTGCCATTCCCGAGCGGATCGGGCGCTATGACGGCCTGCCCTTTACGGCCCGCTACATCCTGGACCACCTGGAAAACCTGGAAGCCGCCTGAGGTATTGACATGACCACCATTGAAGATTACGGCAAATTCGAGACCGCCTGGTGCCCCGGCTGCGGCAATTTCGGCATTCTCAACGCCCTGAAAAAGGCCCTGGTTGCCTGCAATCTGGCTCCCCACCAAATCCTGCTGGTTTCCGGGATCGGCCAGGCGGCCAAAGCTCCCCATTATCTGAGAGCCAACGTCTTCAACGGCCTGCATGGCCGCAGTTTGCCGGCGGCCCTCGGCGCCAGGCTCGCCAACCCGGAACTCACCGTAATCGCGGAGAGCGGGGATGGCTGTCTATACGGCGAAGGCGGCAACCACTTCCTAGCCGCCCTGCGCCGCAACCTCGATCTCACCATTCTGGCCCACGACAACCGGGTTTACGGGCTGACCAAGGGGCAGGCCAGCCCGACCTCGGAGCGGGGCATGGTAACCAAGACCCAGCCCCACGGGGCCTTCGCTCCCCCCTTCAACCCGGTGGCGGTGGCGGTTACCATGGGGGCTTCCTTCGTGGCCCGGGGCTATGCCGGGATGCCGGAGCATCTCGCCGACCTGATCGCGACCGCCATCAAGCATCGGGGCACGGCCCTGGTCGATATTCTCCAGCCCTGCGTGTCCTTTAACAAGGTCAACACCTATCAATGGTACAAGGAACACTGCTACGAATTGCCCGCCGCACATGACCCCACCAGCCTGGACGATGCTTTGCGCATCGCCCTGGAATTCGGCGACCGGATCCCCCTGGGGATCATCTACCGGACCGAGCGGCCGCTGTTCGAGGAACAGTTCGAGGCTCTCAAAGAAGGACCACTGGCCGGCCAGGAGGTTCCCCGGGAGCGGCTGCAAAAGATCATGCTGGGCTATGCCTAGCGCTATGGCCTGAAACAAAGACGGGGGTTGACTGCCCCGGCCGTCCAAACAAACTTCACCACCGAACAAGGAGGGACCAATGCAAGCAGGAGATCTTTATCAAAACGCCGACTGGAAGACGGAAAAACACGTGCCGGTGATCGATTGCCCGGACCAGGTTGCAGTCGACGAGTTATGCGAGGTTAAAATATCCCTGGGCAAGGAAATCGCCCATCCCAACACCACCGAACATCATATTCGCTGGATTCAACTCTTTTTTAAGCCCGAGGGAGCCAAGTTCGCCTACCAGGTGGGAAATTTTGAATTCAGCGCCCATGGCGAATCCACCGAAGGTCCCAACACCGGCCCGGTTTACACCCACCACGCGGTCACTACGGCGCTCAAGCTCACCAAACCCGGTACCCTGCTGGCTACGGCATTTTGCAATATTCACGGTTTCTGGGAAAGCAGCAAGGCGATCTCGGTCAAATAATGGTTCCCTGGCCCGGCTGACCGTTAGGTGAAAGTACGGTTTAGCGGGGAAAAGGCGGCGCCCGGCTTCAGGCGCCGCTTCACAAGACAAGCTGGCAGAATTAATGGAGGTGCGCCATGGCACAACTTACTTACTCCGGCGGAAGCGTCGAGGTTGACGGAGACGGTTTCCTTACTAATCCTGAAGAGTGGAATGAAAATGTGGCCCGGGCCCTGGCGGCCCAGGAAGGGTTCGGGGAGTTGAGCGACGAGATGCTGGAAGTGATCAAGTTCATGCGGACATATTATAAAAAATTCCAGGCTTTCCCGATCCTCAACTACGTCTGCAAAAACATTCACCAACCGCGCGATTGCGTCAACGAGGAATTCATCAACCCGGAAAAGGCCTGGAAGATCGCCGGGCTGCCCAAGCTTGAAGGGGTTCATTTCGTGAGCGTTGACGGCAAGCATTACATGCTGGAGCAGTGCTGCTAGCCGCCCGGGCGGGGCAAAATGCAACTATCCGGCAATTCGCGATAACTTATTAAATCAAGGGAGGGAATCCGTGCAAATCAAAGACCCCAACCTGCACCTGAAACTGCAGGAAATGTGCGACTGCTACCTGGACACCGGCTTTGCCGAGCAGTTGGCCTGGATGGCAACCGGCCCGAGCGAGGACCAGGAGGAGGACGCGGTCAAGTACCTGGCCCTGGCCATCATGTACGGCATCACCGAAAAGGCCCGGAGCCTGAAGCTGAAGCGAGGCGAGGACGGGACCATCAAGGCGAGTCTCAAGGCCGAGGAAAAGGTCACCCTGCCGGCGCCTTCCCCGGCAATCTTCGACCGGATAAACGATATCGTGCGCCGCATACTCCACTTTGAGGAAGGCGGTGGTGAGTCGCCCCTGGCTTTGGGTCTCCGGACCGGCAGTATCGATCTGGAGGTTAAGCTCAAGGATAAGGGCGGCAAGAGCTCACTTAAGATCTCTTTCCCGGCCTGGTAAAGAGCAAGATCCCGACCGAAAAAACCCGGCCTCCCGGCTACCGCTGATCATGCGGCGGCCGGGGGGAGGTCTCGGCCGCTCTAGGGCAGTTCCAGGCGCAGGATGCGCCCGGCGGTTTCATCGAGCAGATAAAGCCGACCGTCCGGCCCCTGGCGCACGTCGCGGATCCGATGACCGATTTCCTTAAGCAGGCGCTCTTCCCTGACTACTTTTTCCCCATCCAGTTCCAACCGGGCCAGCAGGCTGCCCCGCAAAGCCCCGACAAAGAGATTGCCCCGCCATTGGGGGATCTCTTCGCCGGTATAAAACGCCATGCCCGAGGGGGCTATGGAAGGAGTCCAGACCTGGAGGGGCGCCTCCACGTCCTCGCGCTCGGTTCCCTCCCCAATGCGAAACCCGGTGACGTATTCCCGGCCGTGGGTAATCACCGGCCAGCCATAGTTGCGCCCGGGCCGGATGATATTAACTTCGTCGCCGCCCCGGGGCCCATGCTCGTGACTCCACAACACCCCGGTCTCGGGATGCAGAGCCGCCCCCTGGACATTGCGGTGGCCATAGGACCAGATTTCCGGCAAAACATTGGCCTTGTCCAGGAAGGGATTATCCTCCGGCACCGAACCGTCCGGCCGGATGCGCACGATCTTGCCCAGGTGACTGTCCAGATCCTGGGCGCGGTCCCGATGGGCAAAGCGCTCCCCCAGGGTAACGAACAGGTTGCCCCGGGGGTCGAAAACCAGTCTTGATCCCCAGTGATTGTTGCCGGCCGGGGCCTCATTCTGGGCAAAGATCCGGGTCACTCCCTCCAGGCGCAACTCACCCAAATCCAGACGGGCCCGGGCCACCGCGGTTCGGGCTCCCCGCTGCAGCGGTTCGGCGTAGGAAAAAAAGATCAGTCCATCGTCCGCAAAATCGGGGCCCAGCACCACATCCAGCAAGCCGCCCTGCCCCCGCGCGTGTACCGCCGGCAGGCCGGCCACCGGCCGGGATATTTCACCGGCCGCCGTAACAACCCGCAAGCGCCCAGGCCGCTCGGTTACCAGCATCCGGCCATCGGGCAGAAAAGCCAGGGACCAGGGAATTTCCAGGCCGCCTGCCACCTCCACCACCCGGATGGGGCCGATCTCGCTGCTGACGGTGGCGACGGTCTTCTCCGCCCAGGCCCCCCCGGAAAAGATTAAAATCAGGGCGGTTGCGGTGATGACCCTGATGACTGCTGCTCTAACTTGCTTCATGGTCTTTTCTCCGGCTGGCAAATCTCGGGCTTTTATTCTTCTTGAGCAAGGATACCATAAAAAGCGGCCGGGAGTGCAGCCGCGGCAGGCGCCGGGATCGGGTAGCTGCGAAGGATGAGACTGATCAGGTCGTTGCCCGGGGGCCGCTTAGGGTCAGCTGCCGCGGTTCAGGCTTTGCAGGCTCAGGACCAGCATCCGGCAGGACTGGGTAAAGAGGCGGTTGCTCATCAGCAACCGGGTGACATCGTGTTCCCGCAGGCGTTTGGCGGCGACTTCCCTGGCACAGCTCCGGATAAAAAGCTTGTCCGCCTCCTCGACGGCCAAAAATGCCTGTTCCAGCAACCCGGTATGATCCAGGTCCGGTTCGGCGCCGATCTCGTCCACCACCCCACCGATAATCTCCAACCGATCCAGGAAGCGATGCCAGGCATCCTGCATGAATTCCTGGTCCTCCCGGCGAAATTCATCCAGTTCGTGATTCTGCTCGTAGAGATTCTTGGCGGCATTCATAATGCTGCGGCTGGCCCGGATAAAAGGTTCCAGCCGCCGGGCCTCTTCTTCTTCCATCTGGTGTCCCAGAATCCGGGCGTAAAAGGTGAAAATTTCGGCATGGAGACGCTCAAGATCATCATAGCTGACCGGGCTCCGGGTACGCTGTCGGGGGTCGATGCCGTAAATCAGCCGGATGAAATCGACGCTCCATTTGGCCTGGTTGACCGCCTCCTTGCGCAGGGCCTCGATGGCCGCCTCCGGTACTTCGGGACTGGTATTGGTGATGTAGCGGGCCAGCTGCAGCACTTGGCGTTCGGGAATCCGGCGGCGGACAAAGACGGCGATGGCGGGAATCAGGGGATAGAACATGATTACCCCCAGGGCGTTGAACAGGGTATGGAAGAGGGCCAGCCCCAGAACAAGATTGTCGGCAAAACCGAGCAGCTCCAGAACCAGCCAGGTTAACACCGGCAGCAACAGGAAGGTGAGAGCGGCGGTGCCGGTGGTGAAGATCAGCTGACTGAGGGCGGCCTGCTTCTTGACCGGAATTCCGCCCAGCGAACCGAGCAGCACCGTGACGGTGGTGCCGACATTGGCCCCGATTACCATGGCGGCGGCGGCACTGAAACCCACCACTCCGGTGTAAAGCATGGTCAGGGTGATGGCGATGGTGGCCGCCGAGGATTGAATGATCGCGGTCAACAGCAGGCCGACCAGGGCGTAAAACCAGATCCCCAAATCCGGCAGGGCCGCGATATCGATGGCGGCGGCCAGATCCTCAACGCTGCTCTTCATGAAATCGAGGCCATGGAAGAGAAAACCGAAGGCGACCACCAGTTTACTCAGATTGACGTAGCGCGGCGAGTTGGCCAGAAAAATCAGGCCCAAACCCCCCAGGCCGATCATCGGCAGGGCAAAGGCTTCGATCTGGAACTTGAAGCCGAAAACCGCCACGATCCAGGCGGTCATGGTAGCTCCGATCTTGGTGCCGATCATCACCGCCACCGCGTTGACCAGGCTCATCAGGCCGGCGCCGGCAAAGGCCAGGACCAGCAGCGAGACCGCCGAAGAGCTTTGCAGAATGGAGGTGCTGATGATCCCGGAGAAGATCCCCCGCAGCCTGGTCCCGGTGTAACGCCGGATCAGGGATTTGAAGGCCCGGCCGGAAAGGAGCTTGATGGATTCCTCCATCATGAACATCCCAAAGAGGAAAATACCCAGCCCGGCCAGGAGCCGCCAGAGATCAAAGTGTTCGAAGATCCCCATTAAGCCAGTTGCCATTTGGTTAAAATAGTGGACATGAACAGGTTAACCAGCGAGTTCACAGAATTCCGGAAGAATAAGCGACCGGAGCCGCTTCAGCTTGGGGCCCACCGGGTTGGGAGGCGCCTGCAGCGGCCCCATTATCCGCGGAGTTACATCGTGGTGTAGCGGGGGCCGCCGCCGGCTTCCGGGATCGTCCAGCGGATATTGTCATAAGGACATTTGCGCTGGCAGGTTTTGCAGTGCAGGCAATTGGAAGGGTTGGCGGCCCGGGGCAGGCCCTCGATTTTCTCGTAAACCCCGGCCGGGCAGAAAGTGACGCAAGGCCCGCCGAATTTGGGCAGACAGCGGTTGCGGCAGATGCTGTCGTCGAGGATCCGCAGGTGAGATGGCTCGTCTTCCCGGTGCCCGGTGCGGGCCAGGGCGGTGAAGGCATTCTTGTCGAAAGGCCGGGCCGGCCGCAGGGGGTAAGAGGTCGGCTCGAGCCGGGTGTAATCGGATTCCAGCCGGAAACGGGGCAAGAACCGACCGCCCAGGGCCAGCAGCATTCCGAGCAGGGAACCGAATTTGGCGATAGTCTGGCGGAAATTACGGGCCGCCGCCATTTCCCAGTCCACCCCGGCCTTGCCCAGTTGGACGGTGTAGGCCGCCGCCAGCTTTTCCGGGGCGGCCGGGGCGGCGGCAATGGCCGCGGCGGCGGCCAGCCCCGATTCAATGGCGTTGTGCAGCCCTTTGATTTTCAGCATATTGACCAGGCCGGCGGAGTCCCCGAGCAGAGCCACATTGCCCCGGCCAATGCTGTTGTCCCGCGGGCAACGGGGTACGGCGTCCCAGCCCCCCTCGGGAATCATCTTGGCCCCGGCCTCGACCACCGTACCGCCGGCAATGAACTGTTTGACGAAACCATGCTCCTTGAACAAGGCCAGGGCGTCCTGGGGATTGAAATCGCAATAACGGTAATCCAGCCCGGCGATGATTCCGACCGCGATCTGGTTGTCCCCCATGGGGTACATGATCCCGCCTCCGAAGATATCAGGCCCCAGTACCGGGGTCCAGAGGGGATAGCCCATGGCGTGGACCACCCGGCCGGCGCTGAATTTTTCATACTGTTCGGGGCTGACCCGGATCAACTCCTTCACTCCCAGGGAATAAAGCTGCTCTCCGGCCCGTTGGAGCCCGGCCTGGGCGATGAATTTTTCGCTGAGCAGGCCATCGCAACCTTCGGCCAGCAGGATAAAATCGGCCTTGACCGTCTCGCCGGCCAGAAAATTGCGCTCCGGTTGGCCTTCCCGGTTGCGGCCCTGATCCACCAGCCTGACCCCGGCGGCCCGGCCGCTCTCCTCGTCCCAGAGAATATCGGCGGCGGCAAAACCGGGGAGAACCTCGACCTCAAGCTCGGCGGCGACCTTGGCCAGCCAGGCCACCAGCCGGCTCACTGAACAGATATAATCATCCTGATGGATCATCAGGCCATAGCCCATGCCCAGGGCCCGGGCCGCCTTCAGCAGGGGCAGCAAGCCGAAGGAGCGTTTGCGGCCCAGCAGCATCAGGACATCATCCCGCTCCACCCTGGCGGCCAGAACCGCCTTGGCCTCGTCGCTGTCCCGCCAGTCGGGGCGGACCGGGTCCAGCAGCCGGGCCAGGGCCCCGGGCTCCAGCACCGCCCCGGAAAGAGCGTGGTTACCGGGGGCCGCGGCCTTGTCGATGACGCAAACCGCCAGTTCGGGCCGCTGCCGCTTGACGCTGATCGCCGCCGCCAAGCCCGCCGTACCGGCGCCGACGATCAACACATCCACTTTGCTGAAATCCTGCTGCAAGCTGTCGCTCATGATTAATCCTTGATTTGTCCCGCAAACCCCGGCGGCCTGCTCATCATAAAATCTCAACTTCACGGGGCCGGCAAAGCTGTTTAAGCCTCGGGGGGCTAAAGGCAAGCGCGGGCCCGAAACCCCAAAGCCGTCGCAAACAGCCAATAGCAAAGGAGCGCATCCTCCCGCGAGGACCCTTCTTATGACCCTAAAACGCCGATCAGCTCCGGTATCACCTGCTCGGCTCGGCCCACCAGGTAATAGTCACACTGCTTGAAGATCGGCGCCTGGGGATCGGAATTGATGGCGATGATGGTCCGGCTGGCCGCCACCCCGATCATGTGCTGGATCGCCCCGGAAATACCCACGGCAAAATAAACCTTGGGACCCACTGCGGTGCCGGTCTGCCCAACCTGGAAAGCCCGGCCGGCAAAGCCCTGCTCCACCGCCGCCCGGGAAGCCCCCTTGCCGGCCTTGACCTGGAATTTGGCGCCCACCGCCGCCACCAGGTCGTCCAGCAGCTCAACAAAATTTTCCCGGCTGCTCAAACCCTTGCCGCCGCCGACAATGACCTCGCAGGCAAAATCGACCTTGTCTCCCCCGCGGCGTTTATCCAGGACTTTAAAGCTCAAGTCGGCCTCGCTCAATTCCACCGGCCAGGCGATGACCTCGCCCCGACGGGCGGAGTCGGCGGGCAGGCGCTGCATCACGCCGGGCCGGGCGGTGGCCATCTGGCAACTGGAATTACGGCTGCAGATGGTGGCCATGACGTTGCCGCCCAAGGCCGGCCGGGTCTGCATCATCACCGCCAGCTGACCCTTGCGGGTGTTATCGCGAATCGCCAGCTCGGTGCAGTCGGCGGTGAGACCGCAGCCGACCCGGTAGGCGACCAACGGGGCCAAAACCCGGCCCTGGGGGGTGGCGCCGAAGAGCAGAATCTGGGGCTGGTGGGCCTTGAAAAGCTCCGCCACCGCCCGGCGGTAGCTCAAGGGGTCAAACTCGGCCAGCAACGGGTGCTCGAGGAGATAGACCTTGTCGGCCCCGGCGGCGATCAATTCCGGCGCCAGGGCCCCCACCTGCCGGCCGGGCAGGACCACCCCCAGCGGCACCTCCAGGGAATCGGCCAGCTCCCGGGCCTTGCCGGTCAGCTCGAAAGTCGCGGCATTGAGCGCCCCTCCCTCCTGCTCGGCCATGACCCAGACCTCCCCCTGATAGGCGGTTTCCCGTTGGGCCAAACCGGTGAGCATTTCCGTGACGATCTTGGGGGATAACCGCAAGTCCTCGAGAGCCAGGACTTTTCCCCGGACCTGGGCCAGCTTTTCTTCCGAATCCAGTTGCTCAATGCCCCTGATTCCCAGCCCGGCCAGCAATTCGGCCAGATATTTGAAGTCGGCGCACTCCTTGTCGGTGCCCTCGAAGGAACGGTCCAGCCAGGAGGAACGGCGGTTGGGCAGCTGATAGCGAGCCGGGCCGGTCTCGGCGTCGGCGGCCGGATCGGCCTCCTTGGCCAAAGCCTGGCGCAGGATCCCGGCCAATTCGGCCACCGATTCCAGCCGGCGGCAGAGGCGGTTGGTTTTGGGGGGCGGGAAAACCCGGATTACCCGGGTCTTGGAACCGGGGTTGCCCATGGCGGTGGGCTTGACGTCGTCGGCCCCCCACTGGACCAGGGTGCTGCGATTGGCCTTGCGGGTGGCGGCAAAGGAGGCGTATAGGGGATAGTCATACTTGGCGATGGTAATCACCGCCGGCCGGCGCAAAACCTCCACCACCTGGGTGCCGCCGGCGATAATATGGTGGAAGCGGAAGCGACCGTCAGCGAACTCCACTTCGATGGCATAGGGAACGCAGGCAATGCCCAGTTCCTCGGCGATCTGGGGCGGCACCTGGGCGGTGTCGCCATCCACCGACTGCATGCCGCAGACCACGAAATAATCTTGATCTCCCGAGAGCATTTCGTCCCGGATCTTACCGATGGCATGCGCCAGCGGATTGGCGGTGGCCGGGGTATCGGCCCCGCCCAGGGCCCGGTCGGTCAGGAGCACGGCCCCGTCGGCCCCCCGGCTCAGGCCGTAGCGCAGCACCTCGGCGGCCATCGGCGGCCCCATGGAAAGGCAGATGATCCGGGCATTGCGGTCCCCGGAAATTTCCTTCATCCGCCAGGCAAAAGCCAAGGCCTGGGCATCCAGCTCGTTGATTACGCTGGCCAGCCGGGAACGGATCAGATTGCCGGTTTCGGGATCAAAGGCGTTATCGGTGATCCGGGCCACGTCAGGCACCTGTTTTACCAGGACAATGTAATTACTCATGAAGGCGGCAGCTCCTTGCAATCATCACCAGCCGAACAGCGCGGCAGATTTTCAGCGTTATTTCATAAAGATTAATTGTTACTTATTTAGCGGCGGGTTGTCAAAGCAAAAGGCCGGAGGGCAAACGGGCTGTACCACTTTCCGGCCGGCCGATATCGAGGACCAGCCGCTGGTAAAAGACCCGGCCGGGGATGAGGCGCGCCCCCAGGCTCAGAAGGTGGTCACTACTCACCTGGCAGTCGATCATGGTCCCGCCGCTTAAGCGCATCAGTTCAACCAGGTGAGCCAGGGCCGCCTTGGAGGCGTTGGCCTCGCGGCTGAACATCGACTCGCCGAAAAACACCTTGCCCAGGGCCACCCCGTAAATGCCCCCCACCAGTTCCCCCTCCCGCCGGCACTCCACCGAATGGGCGTAACCCATTTCATGGAGGCGGCAGTAAGCGGTGATCATTTCCTCTCCCAGCCAGCTCCCCTCCTGCCCCCGCCGGGGAACTTCCGCGCAGGCCCGGATTACCGCGGCAAAGTCGCGGTTGAGACTGAAGGTGAAACGCCCCTGGCGCAGGGTGCGCCGCAGGCGGCGGCTGACATGGAACTCCGCCGGCAACAGGACCAGGCGCGGATCCGGAGCCCACCAGAGGATTGGCTCATCGGGCCCGTACCAGGGAAAAATCCCCATTTGATAGGCCAGCAAAAGCCGTTCCGGGCTCAGATCGCCGCCCACCGCCAGCAGACCATCCGCCCGGGCCAGTTCCGGTGGCGGGAAGACCAGCAATTCCGGGTCAAGCTGATAAACCGGCATAAATTACAAATTTGTTATTTTTTTCTGGCATCAATCATGCTCCACGACAAAAATGTATCGGCCGCCGGGGCGGACCAGCCACCATTCATTGTCGATGATTATCGCATTAAATCAAGATTTTGGGCGAGCTACAAGCCTGGCCGCCGGACCTGGCACGTTTCTTGATATCTCCTGCAACCAGACAATAAACCCCACCATCCCCGGAAGCGCCCGGCAAGCCGGCCAAACCTGCCGCAGGCAAGTCACGGCCCCCCAAAGCGCCTTTCGGGGTCAACCAGGAGGAAACCCGATGAAGAAAGTTGAAGCCATTATCAAACCATTCAAGCTGGACGCGGTCAAGGAAGCCCTTACCGTCCTGGGCATCCAGGGGATGACGGTCACCGAGGTCAAGGGCTTCGGCCGCCAGAAGGGCCATACCGAAATCTATCGTGGCGCCGAGTATGTAGTGGACTTTGTCGCCAAGGTCAAGGTGGAAATCGTGGTGGCAAGCGAACAGGTAGGCCAGGTGGTTGATACCATCGTCAAGACGGCGCGCAACGGCACCATCGGCGACGGCAAAATCTTCGTCCTGCCGGTGGAATCGGTCTGCCGGATCAGAACCGGTGAACAGGACCAGGACGCCATCTGATTGCCGCCCGGGCTCCCTCGAGCAGCGGCCTCAATATAATTACAATAAATCAGCAAGGAGAAAACCATGAAAGCGACAAAGTTCATCAGTGCCGCCGCCTGCGGCCTGTTCGCGGCTACGCTGCCGGCCGCCCTGCTGGCCGGAGAAGCGGCGGCGGTCAGCGGCGGCGAGGCCATGTATACCGTCAACAACACCTGGATGCTGGTGGCCACCTTTCTGGTCTTCCTGATGCATCTGGGCTTTGCCTCCTTGGAGGCGGGGATGACCCGAGCCAAAAACACGGTCAACATTCTGTTCAAAAATACCGCCATCATCGCCATCGGGCTGCTTACTTACGCCGCGGTGGGCTTCAACCTGATGTACCCCGGCGATTTCGCCCTGGGATCCTGGCTCGGCTTCGCCGGCTTCGGGATCGGGACCTCGCCGGAGGATCTGCACATCCTGGAGGATGGGATCGGGGTTTACACCTACTGGACCGACTTCATCTTCCAGGCGATGTTCGCCGCCACCGCCGCCACCATCGTTTCCGGAGCGGTGGCCGAGCGCATCAAGCTGCATGGCTTTCTGGTCTTCACCGTCCTTTACGTGGCCTTCATTTACCCCTGGGTAGGCAGTTGGCAGTGGGGCGGCGGCTGGCTGGACGAGCTGGGTTTTTATGACTTTGCCGGTTCCACCCTGGTCCACTCGGTGGGGGGCTGGGCGGCCCTGGCCGGGGTGATCGTGCTGGGCCCGCGGCTGGGCAAATATGTCGGCGGCGGCATCCGGCCGATTCCCGGCCATAACATGCCGTTGGCCACCATCGGGGTTTTTCTCCTCTGGCTGGGCTGGTTCGGCTTCAACGGCGGCTCGGTGCTTTCCGCCGATCCGGGCATGGTTTCCTACGTCTTCGTAACCACGGCCATGGCGGCCGCGGCCGGGGTGCTCAGCGCCATGGCCACCTCCTGGGCGGTGACCAGAAAGCCCGACCTGACCATGACCTTAAACGGCGCCCTGGCCGGCCTGGTTGGCATCACCGCCGGGGCCGACGCGGTGAGCGTGGGCGCGGCGGTGGTCATCGGAATCTTCGCCGGGATTCTGGTGGTCTGCTCGATCCTGATCCTGGACCGGGCCAAGCTCGACGACCCGGTAGGGGCGATTTCGGTCCATCTGACCTGCGGGATCTGGGGTACTCTGGCGGTGGGAATCTTCGCCGCCGATCACTCCTTGCTGATCCAGTTGCTGGGGGTCGCCGCCTACGGGGTTGTGAGCTTTGTCGCCGCCCTGGCCATCTTCCAGGCCATCAAGCTGACCATCGGTCTACGGGTTGATGAAGAAGAGGAACGGCGGGGCCTGGATATCACCGAGCACGGCATGGAAGCCTACTCCGGCTTCGAGATGAATACCACACCTTAACGGCAGGCCCAACAGCAGGGTTTCGGGGGCAAGACAGCAGCGAGCAGCGCGACTGCTCTTGCCCCCGCGCCCCGCTGGCTGTACCCTGGAACTTGAAGCCTGAATCTGGTCCCTTGCCCCGGCAATCTGGAACTGACCATGAAATTTCTGGTTTTACAGCACGGTCCCTGGGAAGGGCCCGGACAATTCCTGCTGGCCTCGGCCCGCAAGCTTAAAATCGAACTCGAGATCGCCCCGGTCTGGCTGGGCAAGATCCCAGACCCCCAGGATTTTGAAGCCCTGCTGATTCTGGGCGGCGGCGCCAATGTCGACGAGGAAGAGCGGTTTCCCTTTCTCCGCGAGGAAAAGGCCCTGATCCGGCAGGCGGTGGCCGCCGACCTGCCCTGCCTGGGAATTTGTCTCGGCCACCAGTTGCTGGCCGAGGCCCTGGGGGCCAAGGTCGGGCCCAATTTCCGCAGCAGCATCGGCTTCATCCAGGGTCACCTGACCCAGGCCGGCCGGCGCCACCCAGCCTTTGCCGGGCTCAAACAGCATCTCCCCCTCTACAAATGGCACGGCTACGCGGTGCTGGAACCTCTGCCCCGGCATCTCGATGTGCTGCTGACTTCGGATCACTGCCAGGTGGAAGCCCTTTCGGTGCGCGGTCGGCCCCATCTGCTGGGCCTGCAGGCGGACAACCACGCTGCCGATCCCCGCGATGTCGCCCTCTGGCTGGAACAGGACCGGGAATGGCTGGCCGGTATTCGCGACCAGCAGGTCAATCCGGAGGAAATCCTGGCCCAGGCCCGGACCCACCGCGCCGCCGTCGGCCGCGACTTCCACCGCCTGCTGGCCAACTACCTCCGCCTGATCCGCTGACGCCCGGGCCTGGGTCGCTCCAGGTCCAGCCCCCACAATGATCATTGCAATGATCTGCTATCCGGCGTATTATATCGGATTTCGCAACAGTCCGGTCAACCCCGCCATTCCGGCCACTCCGCCGGAAAATCGCCTTTTTCCCTCATCGAACCCAAGGAATCAGCATGATCAGTGCCGCCAATCTTTCCCTCTCTTACGGCAAGAGGGTTATTTTCAAGGACGTCAACATCAAGTTCACCCCCGGCAACTGTTACGGCTTGATCGGGGCCAACGGCTCGGGCAAATCAACGTTTCTCAAGATTCTGGCCGGAGAAAAAGAGGCGGACAAGGGCGAAATCATCGTCGGCCCCCGGGAACGGATCGCGGTCCTGCGCCAGGAACAGTTCGCCTTCGACGAGGAAACCGTTTTCGATACCGTGGTCATGGGCCATAAACGGCTGTACGAACTGATGGTCGAACGGGACGCCCTCTACGCCCAGCCTGAGCTTTCGGATGCCGACGGCATCCGAGCCGGCGAACTGGAGGCGGAATTCGCTGAAATGAACGGATACGAGATGGAATCCGAGACGGCGGTGCTGCTCAAGGGACTCGGCATTCCCGAGGAATTTCGGTCCAGGAAGATGAAGGAATTGGAAGGCGGCGATAAGGTCAGGGTCCTGCTGGCCCAGGCTCTATTCGGCAACCCCGATATCCTGCTGCTGGACGAGCCCACCAACCATCTGGATCACAAATCCATAACCTGGCTGGAGGATTTCCTGTTCCGCTTCCAGAACACGGTGATCATCGTTTCCCATGATCGCCATTTTCTCAACCAGGTCTGCACCCATATTGCCGATATCGACTTCGGCGAGATCCGGGTTTACGTGGGCAACTACGACTTCTGGTATCAGGCCAGCCAGATTTTCCTCAAGCAGAGGCAGGACGAAAACCGCAAGACCACGGCCAAGGCCAAGGAGTTGAGCGAGTTCATCCAGCGTTTCTCCTCCAACGCCTCCAAGGCCAGGCAGGCCACCTCGCGGAAAAAGCTGCTGGATAAGCTCACCATCGAAGACATGCCCGTCTCCTCGCGCAAATATCCCTTCGTCCTCTTCAAGCCGGAGCGACCTTGCGGCGACATCATCCTGGAGATTACCGGACTGGGCAAAGAAATTGACGGGGTAACGGCTTTGCACGACTTCAGCCTTACGGTCCACAAGGGAGACAAGATCGCCTTCATCGGCGCCAACTCCCTGGCCAAGACCACCCTGTTTCAGATTCTCACCGAAGAGCTGGCTCCCGATCGGGGCAATTTCCGCTGGGGGGTGACCATGTCCACCTCCTATTTCCCCAAGGAAAACAGCGCCTATTTCGCCGAGGACCTGACCCTGGTGGAGTGGCTGGACCAGTATACCCCGCCTACGGAAGGCGAAAGCTTCGCCCGGGGTTTTCTGGGCAAGATGCTGTTTTCCGGCGATGAGGCCCTGAAAAAGACCGGCGTCTTGTCTGGCGGGGAACGGGTGCGCTGCATGCTGGCCCGGATGATGCTCAGCGGAGCCAACGCCCTGATCCTGGACGAGCCCACCAATCATCTGGACCTGGAATCAATCACCGCCCTCAACGATGGCCTGATCAACTTCCCTGAGGTAATTCTCTTGGCCTCCCACGACCACCAACTGGTAACCACCACCGCCAACCGGATTATCGAAATCACCCCGGGCGGCATCATCGACAAGCGAATGAACTTTGACGACTACCTGGAAAACCCGGAGGTCGCCGCCCTGCGGGAAAGCCTGTGTCAGAACCGGCTGGAACTGCGCCTGTAACCGCAACCGGCCCCCAGCCTCCCGGGACACTCCGCTTTCCCCCCTCAACTCCGCCCGCCGGGGCTTTTTGTTCCCGGTCGAGTCTTCCCGGCCGAGGGGGGGCGGCTCCGGCTGGGTTTTCCCTTGACAGGCCGGGAATCCTGCCGCTAGAAGAAAACGACCCGGCCTGGCCGATCTCTGCTACACTAAGGAGCGACTTTACCGGAGCCGCCCCGGCCAGGGGCGGGGCTGACCGTCCCCGCCCGCAAACTCTTTGTTCGCGCCCAGCGGAGCTCAGAAATGGCATCTTTGAAGGAAGCTCTATCCAGGAGAGAGTTTGCCAAGCGCCGACGCCTGGTACTCTACATGAGGGCCCAGGCCAGCTCGGAGTGGATTCTGGCCCGGCGCCTGGCCGCCGTATTGCTGTTGCTGGCCTCGGTTATCGCCATTATCTGGTTTGACCGGCAGGGCTATCACGACGAGCTGGATGGCCATGTTTCCTTTGTCGACGCGGTTTATCTGGCCATGATCACGATCACCACCGTTGGTTACGGGGATATCGTGCCGGTGGCGACCCACTCGCGCCTGATCGATGCCCTTTTCATCACCCCGGTCCGTTTCTTCATCTGGTTCATCTTCATCGGCACCGCCTACCAGTTCCTTTTTCAGAAAGTGTTGGAGAATTTTCGCATGAACAAACTCAGAGAGCGGCTGCAAGATCATGTTATCGTCTGTGGTTTCGGGGAAAGCGGACGGGTGGCGGCCCGGGAAACCGCCGAGAAGGTGGTCTCGCCCGAAAACGTGGTCGTGATCGACGCCTCGGAGCAGAACGTGCGGGACGCCGCCGATCTCGGTTATATCGGCCTGCATGGCAATCCGAGCCACGATGAGATTCTGCGGGACGCCGGGCTGGAAAAGGCCCGGGCAGTGATTGTCGCCCTGGAACGGGACGACAGCGCCGTGCTGGTGGTGTTGACCGTCCGCAATATCAACCCCAAAGTGAAGATCGTCAGCCTGGCCTGGGCCAACGATAACGTCAAGATTCTGCGCCAGGCGGGGGCCGATATCACGGTACCCCCCTTCCAGGTGGGAGGGTTCCTGCTGGCGGACGCGATCTCGCAGAACTTTATCACCGACTATGTGCTGGATCTCCTCACCGCCAGCCGCAAGGTCGCCCTGGTGGAAAGGGCCCCCCGTCCCGATGAGCTCGGCCGGGATATGCGCGAGATCAAGCAAGGCGTTGCGGTGCGCATCTACCGCGATGGAATCTCGATCGAGTTCGATGAAGGAGAAAACAGTCGCATCCGGGAAGGAGATGTGTTGCTGGTGATCGAAGCAAATCCCGCCGGGGAAAAGAGCGAATGACCAGGCACCCTGACCCGAGGCATTAAAGGCGCCGCGGATCCCTCAAGAGCCCGGCGCCGGCGGCACGGGGCCGAAACCGGCAACGGTGGGTGTTCTACAGGCCCAGCCCGGCCGGCGACCAAGACCAAATTCAACTTAATTGACCCAACGATGACCACCGAATTCCGAAAACTTCCCTGGGCTAACGGCCCCGCGGGACAGCCCCGCCGGATCGGGATCGAGATCGAGATGGCCGGGGTCGAACTCGAGGCCATGGCGACGGCGGTCCTGGCCGAATTCGGCGGCCGGCTGGAAATCGAAAACCCCTTTGTCTGCCGGGTGCGCGACACCGAGTTCGGCGACTTCCAGATCGAACTGGATGCCCGGGTTCTCAAAGACCGCCAGTTTCGCAAACACCTCCGCAGCCTGGGGGTTGAACTCAATGACCAGGATAACGAAACTTTGGAGCGCTGGCTGGCCGAGGTCGCCGGCCTGCTGGTTCCCCACGAAATCGTCGCCCCGCCGCTGCCCCTGGCCGCCCTGCCCCGCCTGGACCGGGTGCGGGCGGCCCTGCAAAAGCAAGGAGCCCAGGGCACCCAGACCTCCCTGCTCTATGCCTTCGGCCTGCAAATAAACATTGAAGCCCACAGCCTTACCGCTGCCTGGCTCACCCCGATTCTGCAGGCCTTCATGCTGCTCTACGAGGCCCTGGTCGAGGCCGGCAACATCGATCTCAGCCGCCAGTTGTCCCCCTACATCCGGCCCTTTTCCGGCGCCTATGTCCGCCATATCCTCCAGCCTGACTATCAGCCGGATCGCAACGGCCTGATCGATGACTACCTGGCCTACAATCCCACCCGCAACCGGCCCCTGGATCTGCTGCCCCTGTTTGCCGAAATCGACCGAGAGCGGGTCTTGGCTGCCCCGGTCGAACATGAGCTGATCAAGCCCCGGCCGGCGCTGCATTACCGACTGCCCAACTGCGAAATCGACAACCCGGACTGGACTCTGGCCCACCCTTTCAACGACTGGGTAAAAGTGGAACAGCTGGCGGCCGACCCCGATCTTCTGGAAACGGCCAAACGCCAATATCTGCAACGGCCGGGCCAAGCCCTCGGCCAGTTCAGGGATCAATGGACCCGG